>CAJJNQ010000006.1 GCA_905193155.1 uncultured Christensenella sp. | reverse complement strand
CCGGCAGATGTTCTGCCGGAGCCGTCCCTGCGTTGCGGATTGAAACTCGGAAGCGATTCCGAAGAGGATTGACGAGATTAGAACACGCGGAAGCCGCAGATGAAGTGGCTGGTCCAGTAGTTCGATGAGGTGATGCCGGAGGTGGTGCGAACCTTGCCCTTCGAGGAGGAGGCGTCGATCATCTTTCCGCCGCCCAGGTAGATACCGACGTGGCCGCTGTAAACGATGATGTCGCCGCGTTCCAGCTTGCTCATGGAGGTGATCTTGGGATACTTGGAGCACTTGGCCCAGCTGGCGCTGGTCATGTAGCCCTGCGAGATACCCGCTTGATTCAAACACCAGTAGACGAAGCCGGAGCAGTCGAAGGTGTTGGGACCCTTGGTCGCGAAGACATATTTGCTGCCCAGCTTGGATTCTGCGACCGAGATGAAGCGTTCGACGCCGGAAGAATCCGCGTGGCTTACGTTGGAAGAACCGCTCGACGAGGACCCGCTGGAAGAAGAGCTGCCGGACGAGGAGGAACTGCGGGAAGCTTTCTTGGCGGAGGAGGAGGTCAGGGTGTTCATTGTGACCTTGCCCACCGTGCCGTCCTGCGCAAGCTTGTTGCGCTTCTGGAAGGCCTTGACGGCATCCTCGGTCAGCTGACCGTAGTAGCCGGTGACCTTACTCATGTAGCCCAGTTTTTTCAGGCGCTCCTGCACCTTGGTGACGTCGCTGCCCTCCATGCCCAGCTTGAGCGCGTTGGCCTGTGCAGAGGAAGAGTTCAGAGTTTTGATCGTGTTGTAGCCCAGGAAGCCGTCGGCGATCAAGCCGTTGAGTTCCTGGAAGCGCTTGACGGCGGAGACGGTGTCCTTGCCGTAGGTGCCGTCCGGCGTGGTGGTCAGATAGCCCAGCTTCTGCAAGCGCTGCTGGTATTTGAGAATTTCATCGCTCTTTTCTCCGTATTTGTGGAAGTTTGCGGTGGCGTCCTCGCTGTAAAGCATTTCGCGCGTCTTGCTTCCAACTTTGCCGTCCACGGTCAGCTTGTTGATTTCCTGAAATTTTTTGACGGCCTCGACGGTCATTTCTCCGAAGTGGCCGGTAACCGTGTCGATGTAGCCCAGTTCGCGCAGGCGCTTCTGAAGTTCGGTGACGTCCTCGCCGTCCATGTCCTGCATGACGGTGTAGTGCTCCGCATCGTCCGCATTCAGGCGCGTCCAGGTTTCCATGCCGACGCAGCCGTCTACATCCAGGCCGGCTTGACGCTGGAAGAGCTTGACTGCGGATTGCGTAATGCTGCCGTAGTATTCCGTCGGCTCATCGTCTTCCATATAGCCCAGTTTCATCAGGCGCTGCTGGATCTCAGCGACAACAGAGGCCTCCATGCCATATTTGATAACCGTGTTGGTCGGGTGGGGTTCGGGGGTCGGTGTGGGTTCCGGGGTTGGAGTGGGCGTTGCCACGGGTTCGGATGACTCAACGGGGATATCGGCGGATTGACCGTCGACCGTGCCGCTGAGGGTAGTGGCTTCTTTTTCGCGCAGCTGCACCGAGGCACTGCCGGAGTCGGGTGAAGCCTTGGCGGTGTGATGTAAAATAACGCCTGCCGAGATGGGAAGCGCAACGGCAAGCACCGCACACACGGCAATCATCGTCAGTTTCTTTTTTCCCTGACCTTCCAGCCAGGCTTTGAAAAAATAATATTTTTTGCGCATCCGCTTGGCGTATCGACCGCCTTGCGTCGGCTTTTCGGGTTTGTTTCTTTCTTCACTCATGCAAAGACCGTCCTTGCTATTTTTTTCATATTATAGTATAAATGCCGCGCATTCGTCTGTCAAAGGAATGCGCGGCATTGTTACAAAACCGAAACAGAGCGTTGAAAGATTGGACGCAAAAAGGCGTTACAGCGACTGGCCCAAACCGGGGAACAGCCCCTTTTCTGCCATGGCGACGACGCCCAGCAGCGCGCCCCAATGATAGAAGCGGTCACTGTTGTCGCTGTCGCAGCCTTCGCCGGTGACGGCGTTGTAGTTTTCGTGAACATGGCGGTGCTCCAGCCATTCCTTGAGCAGCAGCTTTTCGGACTTGTCTGCCAGATCCTTGCGAATGCGTTCCATGTCCGGCCAGCGGCACAGCGCCAGGTAGACCAGGAAATTCATTGGCGCCCAGATGCGACCGCGCCAATAGTTCTGATCGCCGAAGGCGGGATCGTTGCGAGCAATGGACGGAAGCGCCCATTCGCCCCAGAATTCCTTCGGGTTTTCATAGTGTGCCTGAATGCGCATCCGCTGCTCCGGCGTGATCCTGTCGGAGAACAGCGCGTAGAAATTGGTCGGGGAGATGCGGTAGGAGAACTCTCCGGTGTCGGTGCGGCGGTTGAGAAAGAAGCCGAAATCCTCTTCCCACAGACCGGCAAGGCCGTTTTCCGCCTTGTCCAGGCGTTCTTGCAGCGCGGGGATCGTGTCCTCGCGGCCGATTTCGCCTGCAAGGGCAATCAGGCTGCGCGTATCGAGAATGTAGAGCCCCGTCAGGCCCACATCCTTGAGCTGCATGCGGTGGGTATTGGAGTCAAAGGGAATATCGTCGTACATCGGGGAATTGTCCAAACCGGATTCCAGTGCAGCGCCGAAGCGCTCGTTGACGCCATTGCTCTCCCAGAGATTGCCAAAGCGCGGCTCGTAAGGGTCGCTGCCCCAGCACAGCGCGCCGTCCGCCTCCATGCGGTGCGCGGCGAACCATTCGTTCCACTTCAGCAGGAACGGAAAGAGGAATTCCACGATCCACTTTTCTCGGTGAATGCGGTAGGTTTCCAGCAGCATGGCGCTGCCCACGGGCGGCTGGGAGCGATCTTCGCTCTTGACACCCGTGCCGTCGGCAAAGTTGGGAACAAATCCTGCCTGTGTGCGGCAGAGCGTGATCTCGATCAGGTTGGAATAGGCTAGGAATTTATCCCATTTTGCTGCCATAAAGCCTGCAAAATAACTGTCCCAGCAGAACAGCACATAGCCGCCGTGCCCAATCGACCATAGACGGGAGACGGGTGAGATCACGCGGTCGCGCGTTGCGTCATAGGTCGTGTCCCAGGAAAGCGCGCTCATCAGCGCTTCGCCGCAGTCACGGCAGGGCTCGAAGGCATTCAGCTCTTCCCGATAGATCTCACGGGCGGCGGCCATGCAGCGGCGCGCCTGCTCGATCGTCATGCGGACATTGACGGAGAAGGCGACGTCCGCCGCCATGGGAGTGGCCAGATACGGCGCCTGCGTGGGCAGGTTGGGGTCGGTGGGATCATGCGGCGCGGTGGAATAGACAGCGTAGCGTTTTTCGCCTGCCGCGCCCAGCAGCGCGTTTTTCTCCCGCGCCACAACGCCCGGCCTGTTCCAGAGATAGCCGCCTTCGAGCACGAGCAGCGGCGGCATTTTTTCCTGCGAGAGGGGCGTGACGAGCAGCAGCAGCGGCACGCCCTTGCCGCGGCAGGACTCCACGCGGAACTTGACGTTCTGGAATTCCACCTTGACGGAGGTATAGCGGCACTTGAAATCATGCGCTTCGGGCGTGACGATTTCCGCGCCCTCTTCCTTGCGGCCGATCAGCGCGTGCTTGAGATATTGGCCGTTGGCCGCGTCCTTTAAGCAGACGCTCAGCGAAAAGCCGGTTTCCATATCGACATGGGTCAGCACGGAATAGGTGTAAAGAGTCTGGAATCCGCGCTGGCGCTCCGCCTTGAGCGCGAGATATTCTTCGGGAAGAGTGACCATGAATTGATTTCACTCCTTGTGCTTTTGCAAGAGTTTGGCGCATCGGCGCTTTTTCATTCAGTTTAGCACGAAAGACGGGGCTTTTCAATGTTGCGTGCGTGTTTCCACTGTGATAAACTGAAAATATCCAAATAAAAACGATGGAAGACTGTTTCAATGAACAGCAAAACGACGCACTGCGGCGTGGGGCTTCTGGCGGCGGACATGCAGGTCATGGCGACGTTCTATCGGGATGTGCTGGGATTGGAAACCGATTGGGACGGCGGAAACTTTGCGGAATTTTACACGGCGAGCGGCAGACTGGCCCTCTTTATGTATGACCGGAAGGTGTTTGACGAGGCGATGGAGCTGGAATTCCGGCCGCCGCGCGGCATCAACCAAACCTTCGAGATCGGGCACTGGCTGCCCGCCTTTGCCGACGTGGACGCGGAATACGAAAGACTGAGGGCAAAGGGTGTGGCGGTTCCGGCGGACGGTCCCATCACCTTGCCCTTCGGTATCCGCAATTTCTACATTGCCGACCCGGAGGGCAATCTGCTGGAGATCGGCAGCGACACGCCGAATTGAGCAGGAGATTTGGCAAATTCGGCATTAATTTTTTATAGGCGCATTGCGCGGGAAAAAGCGATCTGATAAAATAGAAATAACGGTCTGGCGGGAAAAGAAATAGACGGCCCGTTTTAGCAGAAAGGATTTTGAACGTTCATGGCAGAGAAAATCAAGGATATGACGCGCGGCAAGCCGGCGGGGCTCATCTTTACTTTTGCGCTCCCGCTGATGTTGGGCAATGTGTTTCAGCAGCTCTATACCGTGGTGGATACCGCGGTGGTCGGGCAGTTTGTGGGCGTAGAGGCGCTGGCGTCGATCGGCGCGGCAGATTGGCCGAACTGGATGGTGCTGGGCATTGTCACGGGCTTTGCACAAGGGTTCTGCATCCTGGTTTCGCAGAATTTTGGCGCGGGAGATTATGACGGCATGCGCAAAAGCATCAGTCATACATTTGGACTCGGCTTTGCGCTGGCGATTCTCATCACAGCGCTTGCGCATCTGATTGCGCACCCACTGCTGCTGTTCCTCAACACGCCGGATGACGTCATCGATGGTTCGCTGCTGTATTTGCGCATCACCTTTTCCGGTATTATCGTCATTATGGCGTACAATTTGTTTTCCTCGGTGCTTCGTGCACTGGGGGACTCCAAATCCCCGCTCTATGCCATGATCATCGCCGCGCTGCTCAACACCGGGCTGGATATACTGTTCGTCTGGGCGTTCCACTGGGGCATCGCGGGCGCGGCGATTGCGACGGTTATTGCGCAGTGCTGCTCGGCGCTCTATTGTCTGATGTGCATTTGGCGCATCAAGCTGCTCCGCCTGAAAAGGGAGGATTGGCATCCGGATCAGGCGCTGGTGCGCAGGCTGCTGGCACTGGGTGCGCCTGTGGCCTTCCAAAATGGCATTATCGGTGTGGGCGGCTTTGCGGTACAATACGTGCTCAACGGCTTTGGACTGGTTTTCATCGCAGGCTTTACCGCAACCAACAAGATCTACGGTCTGCTGGAGCTGGCGGCAATTTCCTATGGCTTTGCGATGGCGACTTACGCCGGGCAGAACCTTGGCGCGGCCCGCATGGATCGCATCAAGAAGGGAATGCGTGCGGCAGTGCTGATGGGAATAGCAACCTCGGCGACGATTTCGGTATTGATGATTGCCTTTGGACGCAATATCCTTTCCATCTTCATCTCCGGCGAGCCGGAAGTGGCGGCACAAGCGCTGCACGTTGCCTATACCTACCTTTCGGTCATGGCCTATACGCTAGTGATCCTCTATTTCCTGCACATCTACCGCTCCGCCTTGCAGGGCATGGGCGATACCGTGATCCCGATGGTTTCTGGTATCCTGGAGCTGGTGATGCGCATTGCGGTGGCGCTGATTCTGCCCAAGCTGATCGGCGAAAACGGCATCTATTTTGCGGAACCCGCTGCCTGGCTCGGCGCGGTGCTGCTGCTGGTGGGCGGTTACTACTACCGCATCCATAAGATATCCGTTCGACTCAAGGCGGAAAATCCCGCAGCACAGCTGTAAAAGAGAATCAAAACGAAAAAAGGAAGCGTCCCTGCAAAGGACGCTTCCTTTCTTTATACTTATGGCTTAGTGCCGGTTGGCTCGGATGAAGGGCGGCTGAACCTCTTCCCTGATCAGCGCATTGTAGAGCTTTGGGCGGCTATAGGCGTTGCCGTGCACCTCGCGCTGCCGGTAGGCGCGCAGCTGATCGAGATCCAGTTCGGCTAGATAGACGCCTTCCTTTTTGTCCGCCTGAAGCAGGCAGGTATCCCGCGAATGATCCAATTCCGGCATATAGACCACGCCGTCGAAAACGCTGGATCCGCCGTTGCAGTCCGGTACGCCTGCGGGATAGTTGCAGGTCGCAACCGCCAGCATGTTTTCAAAAGCCCGGCCGCGCAGCTGGGAGAGACGGTTGATCTCCATCGGGCAGGCGTTGGGCACGAGGATCAATTCTGCGCCCTGCAGCATCAGCAGGCGCGCGCTTTCCGGGAATTCGCGGTCATAGCAGATCATCATGCCGACCCTGACGGGGCCGCAGGCGGTCGGCAGATCGACTGCATTAAAGCCGTCGCCCGGCGTCAGGTTCCGCTCCACATCAAAATCACAGGTGTGTACTTTGGCATAGATCGACTGCACCTTACCGAAGCGGTCGATCAGCACGGCAGTGTTGCGCGGCGCGGGAGCGAATTGCTCCAGAAGCGTGATGCAGATCGCCATGCCCAATTCCTTCGCTAAATCGGAAAAGGCGGAAACAAACGCGCCGTCCACGGGAATGGCTTCCGACTGCCACTGCGCCACCGGACGGTCATGCAGCCGATAGCCGTTGCTCCACATCTCCGGAAACAGCGCGATATCCGCGCCCTTTGCCTTTGCTTCACGGCAGACAGCAAGACCCTTTTGCAGATTTTCCTCAAAGGAGTCTCCCGGCGCAATTTGCAGCAGCGCTAGTTTCAAAAGATTCATTTTGAATCCCACCTTTCTTTTCATCAGTAGGATTTTTCTGCTCTTTCAGTATAACAGAACGCCCGGTGGGCAGCAATGCTTGCGCAAATCGGGAAAGAATGAGGGGAAGCATCGGTTCAAACATAAAGAAAGGGATGGAGCGGTTCCATCCCTTTCTTGTTAAGTTAATCGTGATGCCAGCCCATGGCCTTGGTGAATTCCAGAATCGGCACGGACAGCAGCGACAGTCCGAGGCCGACCAGATACAGCCATCCGGGCAATGCGGCCAGCTCGAACACCATGCGCACCGGCGGCACGAACAGCACCAGTGCCATCAGCGACAGGCTGATCAGCGCGGCCTGATTCATGCGGCGGTTCGTGAATATGCCGACCTTGAACAGACTGCGATTGGAGCGCATATTGAACGCATGGAACACCTGCGAAAGCGCCAGCACCATGAAGGCCAGCGTCTGTCCGCCGGCAAGCGTACCGGTGACTTTCTGGCCCAGCCAGAACGAGAAGAGCGTCACGACGGAGAACAGGAGGCCTTGCAGCGCGATGCGCAGCCCCAGGCCGCCGGCAAAGATGCTTTCGCTGCGCTTCTTGGGCTTGCGGTCCATCACGTTGGGATCGACCGCTTCCACGCCGATGGCAATGGCGGGCAGCGAGTCCGTCACCAGGTTGATCCACAGCAGCTGCATCGACAGCAGCGGAGTCTGCCGCCAGAAGATCATCGCCAGGAACACCGTCAGCAGTTCGCCGATGTTGGTGCCCAGCAGGAAGCCCACAGCCTTTTTGATGTTGTCATAGATGCCGCGGCCCTCGCGCACGGCTTCGACGATGGTGGCGAAGTTATCGTCCGTCAGCGTCATGTCCGCCGCGCCCTTGGCCACGTCCGTGCCGGTCACGCCCATCGCGCAGCCGATATCGGCGGCCTTCAGCGCGGGCGCATCGTTTACACCGTCTCCCGTCATGGCGACAACCTCGCCCTGCCGCTGCCAGGCGCGCACGATGCGGATCTTATCTTCCGGCGAGACGCGGGCGTAAACTGCGATGGAACGCACGCGGGAATCCAACTCGGTATCGGTCATCTGCGCCAGCTCCGCGCCGGTGACGGCCTGATCGCTTTCGGTCAGTATGCCCAGATCCTTTGCAATCGCGCTGGCGGTGACGACGTGGTCGCCGGTGATCATCACGGGCTTGATGCCCGCGCGGCGGCATTCCTTGACGGCTTCGCGCGCTTCGGGGCGGGGCGGGTCGATCATGCCGACCAGACCGATCAGCTGAAGGCCGCTTTCGAGATTTTCAGAAGTGGGTTCAGCGGGGATTTCGTCGATCACCTTGGTGGCGACCGCCAGCACACGCAGCGCGCGGGAACTCATTTCGTCGTTAACGCGGCGCGCCGTTTCAAGGTCGCCGGCAATCACGCGGCTGCTCAGCACATCGAACGCGCCTTTGACGATGACGAGGTTCTGGCCGTCTACGCGGTTGACCGTGGTCATCAGCTTGCGGTCGGAGTCAAAGGGCAGCTCCGCAAGGCGCGGGAATTCGTCGTTCAGCGCTTTTTTCTCCATGCCGTTTTTGCGCGCGGCGACGAGAATTGCCGTTTCGGTGGGGTCGCCCAGCAGCTTTTCGCCTTCGGGCGTAACTTCGACAGAACCGTCGCAGCAGAGAGAAGCGGTACGCAGAAGCGCGCAGGCAGCGGCATCCTCCCTGCCCGTGATGTCCACGGGAGCAGAAGCGCCGTCCATCCAGACCTGCGTCAGCGTCATGCGGTTCTGGGTCAGGGTGCCGGTCTTATCCGAGCAGATGACGGAGGCGGAGCCGAGGGTTTCCACCGCGGGGAGGCGGCGGATAATGGCGTTGCGCTTGACCATGCGCTGCACGCCCAGAGAAAGCACGATGGTGACGATGGCGGGCAAGCCCTCCGGGATGGCGGAAACCGCCAGTGAAACCGCTGTCATAAAGATTTCCATCACCGGGATGCCGTCCACCAGGCCGAGCACGAAGATGACCGCACAGGCCGCCAGCGCCGCAATGCCCAGATATTTGCCCATCGCAGCCAGACGATGCTGCAAGGGCGTCTGCGTTTCCTCGCCGTTTTCCAGGAGGTTGGCGATTTTGCCCATTTCGGTGTCCATACCGGTAGCAGTAACGACGGCACGGCCGCGGCCGTAGGTGATCGAGCAGCCGGAATAAATGCGATTCTTGCGGTCACCCAGCGCGGCGTCTGCGGCGACCTCGGCGTTTGCGTCCTTTTCGGCGGGAACCGATTCGCCGGTCAGCGCGGATTCTTCGCTTTTAAGAGAAGCACTTTCGATCAAACGCGCATCGGCAGGCACGAAATCGCCTGCCTCTACTAGAATGATGTCTCCGGGGACGAGCTTGGCGGCCTCAATGGTTTGCTCCTTGCCGCTGCGGATGACGCGGGCGTGGGGCGCAGAGAGCGATTTGAGCGCGTCCAGCGCTTTTTCGGCCTTGCTCTCCTGCATCACGCCCATGATGGCGTTGGCGATGACGATGCCCACGATGAGCAGTGGTTCAAAAAACTCGGAAGGCTCGTGCGAGGTCAGCGCCACGACGAACGAGATTGCCGCCGCGCCCAGCAGGATCAGGATCATCACGTCCTTGAACTGTTCGGCAAAGCGCTGGAGATTGGTTTTCTTTTTGCGCTCGCGCAGGCGGTTTTCGCCGTGTTCGGTCAAGCGCTTTTCGGCTTCGGCAGAGGAAAGGCCGGATGCGGAATCGGCCCCCAGCTTTTTCATCAGGTCGGAAAGGGATTCATCCTTCGGTGTCAAGTGCGATACACACTCCTTTTTGATTTGTTGGGTTTATTTTATCCTGTAAAACGTTTTTTGTCTCCGGACAAAAAAATACGAATGAGAAAAAGTTGCGCATCCGGCGCAAACTGTTACTTTTTGGGACACTTTTACAAAACTGTCCGTTTGAAAGCACGGCAAGGTCGGGTATCCTTTGTAAGGAAGCGCAAGATGCGCAATTCTTCATTCGGGACGGAGAGGAGAAACGAAATCTTGGAAATGAACGAGCTGAGGCGGGCCATCATCCGCTCCGCCGTGCAGAAGAGCATTCGAGAGATTCGGCAGGACCCCAAGCGCGGCATACGCAAAATGGTGGATCTGGCGCTGCATTTCTCACACGGGCGCTTTCAGCGAAAAATATTGGAAGTGATGCAGAAAGAGCTGAGCAACCCATCCAGCGCTTATTATTCGATCGTGACCGATCTGGCGGCGAATGTCAAACCGGAAAACCTCGAACAGCTCGGCGTGGATTTGGGATACAACAGCTGGACGCACGGCGCGCAGATCATCCGCAATCACGAGGCCGAACACGGCTACAATGTGCCGTGGTGCCTGGTGTTGGATTTGAGACAGGGCATGGGCTTCGACGTGGGCGAGGTCATGACGCAGGGCGAAAAGATGGGGATTTATGCCTATTTTGTGTTCGCCGGGGACGAGGAGCAGACCGAGACGCTGTGCTCCGTGTTCCATACGCATCCGGACTGCGCTGTTTTTCTGCTGTTGCCGGATGCCAAGCTGCCGCGCGTCAACATTGAAAACGCGCCCAATGTGATGACCTTCCTGCCGGTGCAGGACGGCGGCACGACGGAGAGCGCAAAGGAGCTGCTGCAAAAGCAGGCGCTGTTCGGCCTGTGGATGCGCTATGACGGCGGAAACGCGCAGCGTGTGCTGGCGGGCGAGATCGAAAACCTTGCGGGCGGCATGGGCGCGCCGCTGGTGCTGGCGGTGCCGGATGAAGCTTGTGAGCAAGAAGTGCGCGCCCAGGTGAGCGATTGTTACCGCGCGCGCCGGGAGCAGAAGAATACGCCCGCGCTGCTGGCGGATTTTTATACGGCCATTGCGGAGATCGACTGCGTGATCTCGGTGGAATCCTGTCTGCTGGGCATTTGCTCCGACGGCACGATTTTCACGGAAAAAGGCAGGAATCCGCATTTCAGTGTGTCGAACATTTCCCTGGAAGACATTTTGATGTGTACAATGCCGCGTGTGACCTACGATGCCGCCCAACAGCCGGAAGGCGAAAAGAAGTAAAAGTGTAAGGAGGAATCTTTTTTTGAAAGAAGTCAAGACTCCCAAAAAAACGTTGATTTTCTATTGCATCATCACTTTGCTGGTGCTGCTGATCTTCAACACGCTGCTCTATCCTGCAATGCTGAACCGCGCAGTGCAGCAGGTGGACTATTCCACGTTCCTGCAAATGGTGCGTGACGGCAAGGTCAAGCAGGTAGAGGTAGACGAGGATCAAATCACATTCATCGACAATGCGGAACGCCCGACCATCTACAAGACCGGGCGCATGGACGATCCCGAGTTGGTGGATCGCCTGGAAAGCGCCGGCGTGACCTACGGGCAGGTGATCGTGGAGCAGGCGTCGCCGCTCATCTCCTTTTTGGTGACGTGGATTCTGCCCATCGTGGTCTTTGCTGTGATCGGCCAGCTGCTGATGCGCATGATGACCAAGAAGATGGGGACCGGCGGCATGGGCGGCCCGGCAATGACCTTCGGCAAGAGCAACGCCAAGGTTTATGTTCCTTCGACCACCGGTATCAAGTTTGCGGATGTTGCGGGCGAAGACGAGGCCAAGGAGATCCTGACCGAGATCGTCGATTTCCTGCATAACCCCAAGAAGTATACCGAGATCGGCGCCAAGATGCCCAAGGGCGCGCTGCTCGTCGGCCCTCCCGGCACCGGTAAAACGCTGCTGGCCAAGGCGGTTGCGGGCGAGGCGAACGTGCCGTTCTTCTCGATTTCCGGATCTGAATTTGTGGAGATGTTCGTCGGCATGGGTGCGGCCAAGGTGCGCGATCTGTTCGCGCAGGCCAACGAAAAAGCGCCCTGCATCGTGTTCATCGACGAAATTGATACCATCGGCAAAAAGCGCGACGGTGCGAACAGCATCGGCGGCAACGATGAGCGCGAGCAGACGTTGAACCAGTTGCTGACCGAGATGGACGGCTTCGACGGCACCAAGGGCGTCATCATTCTGGCGGCGACCAACCGTCCCGAATCCCTCGACCCGGCACTGCTGCGTCCCGGCCGCTTTGACCGCCGCGTGCCCGTGGAACTGCCCGACCTTAAAGGACGCGAGGACATCCTGCGCGTGCATGCCAAGAAGATCAAGCACGATCCCAATCTCGATTTCGGTGCGGTGGCGCGTGCGGCGGCGGGTGCTTCCGGCGCGGAATTGGCCAACATCGTCAATGAGGCGGCGCTGCGCGCGGTACGACAGGGACGCAATATGGTGATCCAGAGCGATCTGGAAGAGAGCGTTGAGGTTGTCATCGCAGGCTACCAGAAAAAGAACGATATTCTCTCCGACAAGGAAAAGCTCATCGTGGCCTATCACGAAACCGGTCATGCGCTGGTCGCGGCGCTGCAAACCCATTCCGCGCCGGTGCATAAGATCACCATCATTCCCCGCACTTCGGGCGCGCTGGGCTACACCATGCAGGTGGAAGAGGGTGAGCGCAACCTGATGAGCAAGGAAGAGATCGAAAACAAGATTGCAACCCTGACCGGCGGCCGTGTGGCGGAGGATCTGGTGTTCCATTCCATCACCACCGGTGCGTCCAACGATATCGAGCAGGCTACCCGTCTGGCCCGCGCGATGCTGGCGACCTACGGCATGAGCGACGAGATCGGCATGGTGGCGCTGCAAACCCAGAACAATATCTATCTGGGCGGCGATACCTCGCTGACCTGTTCGCCGGAAACCTCCGCCATGCTCGACCGCAAAGTGATCGAGCTGGTCGGTGCGCAGTATAAGAAGGCGACGGAGTTGCTCTCCGCACATATGCCCAAGCTGCACGAGCTGGCCAAGTACCTCTACGAAAAGGAAACCATCACGGGCGAAGAATTCATGACCATTCTGGAGCGCCCCGTTGCGCAGCTGGAAAACTAAAACAACAGAGCAAAACCCACCTGCCGAAAGGACTTCGGCAGGTGGGTTTTTGACGTCCGGAAAGGCACTTTAGGCCTGCTGCCTGCGGCACGGCAGATCGGTCGCATTGTGTACAAGGCGGACGAAGCGCTCCGGCGGCATGGAATCCTCGCGCAGCCAGCGCTTGATGGCGGTCAGAAAAGCATCGGTGTAGAACGTGGCGTAAAAATCGTGCGCATCATCGTCCTCGTCCAACAGATCGGTGTAGTGGATTTGCAGAATCGGACGCATGACCTCGGCAAAGTATTCGGAAAAGCTATTCTGCCCCGTCTGCTCCAGCGCATTGACATAAAAGGCGCGGTTGTCGTAGAAATAGGTGCAGATGCTTTGCAGAAAGCCCCACGGGCTTTCCATGCCCTCCTGCATCAGCTGTTCGACAAACTCTGTGTAGAACACCCAGTTGACCAGATCGTATTTATCCTTGAAATGATAATAAAAGCTTTTTCGGTTCATGCTGCACTGCTCGCAGATATCGCCTACGCTGATCTTGTTCAAGGGGCGTTCGGCCATCAGTTCCTTGATGGCGGCGGCCAGCGCTTTTTTGGTGATGGATGAATCGGGCATGAAAAAGACCTCCGTTTCCTGTGAAAAAGGAGGAGCGGATGCTCCGCGTTCAAAGTCACTGACAGTATGCGGGAAAATCCTCCCAAAGTCAAGAGAGAACTTTGACTGCACATAAAAAAGTCCACCCGCAGAAAGAGCTTCTGCAGGTGGAGAAAGAATTTATTTTAGCGCTTAAACCAACTGCCGATCCAGTTGAAGAAACCCTGCACGGCGGTCTTGATGTTGGTGAAGATACTGCCGGCGGACTGCTGAACTTTCTGGATTTTCTGAATATTATCCACCAAACCGTTGAGCTGACCGGCCAGTTTTTCGGGGTCAAGGTCGAGTTTGGCGATCTGCACGCCGAGCTTGGTGATCTGGTCGATCTGATCCTCGGTCAGCTGCACGCCAAGCTGCTTTGCGCCCTGCTCCACATAGGGACGCAGAGAATCATAATCGTCCAGATGGTATTCGGCAATGGCGTTTTTGACCATGGCCAGCAGCTCCACCGCATCGTCGGAACCGATCATGTCCGCAAGGTCGCCGGTGAGCACCATCTCGCTCCCGGCAACGGCCTTGGCCTCATCGGAAAGCTGGGTGGAGGCGGCGGATTCATAGGCCTTCAGGATGCCTGCCAGCGCCGCTGTGCCGGAGACTTCGACCGGGGCGGCGACCACGATGCGCGCGTTGTCCACGCCTGCCGTGGCCAGAGCGGAGGAATACATCGAGGATGTGACCCAGTTGATGTTCTGCGTGGTGACGGAGATGCCGGTGCCTTCGCCCGTGAGCGTGACGCGCGCGGAGGAAAGCGAACGAGAGCCGATCTTGTCCGCCGAAATGATGCTGCCCAGCAGCGCCTTTTCGTCGTCGATGGTGACTTTAATCAGCTGATCCTTGGAAAGATCCGCGCCCAGCAGGTTCATGACCTTTTCAAACTGTTCGCTGTTCAGATCGTCGCCGTAGCAGACGAAGCTTTCCGCGGTTGTCGTGTCCGTGACGTTGGTTTCGTCGGCAAGCGCAGTCGCCGGAATCAGCAGCATCAGGAATGCCAGCAGCAGCGCGGCAGCTTTTTTTATGAATTTCATATAAATTTCCCTCCTTGTATACTTGCGGCAGAATGGTTTCATGCGCTATTATACTCCTGATAGACGCTTCTGAACAGCGATTTGTTCCTGATCCGTCTGAAAACAACAAATTTGAAACAAGAGGCGAAATCAAATGATCCCGACCAGAGAAGAAGCATGGACGATCCTGAAAAAATACAACGACAGTGAAGCGCTGCTGCGCCATGCCCTGACGGTGGAGGGTTGCATGCGCCATTTTGCGGAGCTTGCGGGCGAGGACCCGGAGCTTTGGGGTGCGGTGGGCCTGCTGCACGATGTGGATTACGAAAAATATCCCGATCAGCACTGTAAAAAAGCGCAGGAGCTGCTGGCGGAAGAGGGCGTGGATTCCCTGGTGATCCGCGCGGTGGCCTCGCACGGCTGGGGCATCTGCTGCGATATCGAGCCGCAGAGCCGCATGGAAAAGACGCTCTATGCCATTGACGAATTGACCGGGCTGATTACGGCGGCGGCCATCATGCGCCCGAGCAAGAGCGTGATGGATCTGGAGCAAAAGTCCGTCAAAAAGAAATATAAGGCCAAGAGCTTTGCTGCGGGCGTGAACCGCGAGGTCATTGAAAAGGGCGCGGAGCGGCTCGGCACGACGGTGGATGAACTGATTGTAGGCTGCATCGACGGCATGCGCGAATGCGCTGCGGCCATCGGTCTGGACGGCAGCGCCGCGGAATGAAAATCGACCGCCTGATGGGGATATTGACGGTGTTGCTGCGTTCCCCCGGCGTAACGGCTCCGGAGCTTGCGGAGCGCTTTGAGGTATCCCGCCGCACCATCACGCGGGACATGGAGGCGCTGTGCCGCGCGGGCGTGCCCGTTGTGTCGCGGCAGGGCACGGGTGGCGGGTTTTCCGTTCAGCCTGGTTATCGCGTGCCGGATGATCTGTTTACCCGGCAGGAACTGCGGACGTTGCTGGCGGCGGCGCAAGGAGTGGACAGCCTGTCGGGCGGAGAAAATGCCGCACGCCTGCGCAGCCGAGTGCCGGAGGGCGAAGCGGATTGGATCGAGATCGACCTCGCTGGGCAAAGCCCGCGAATAAAGCAGCTCTTTCCACAGCTGCGGGACGCCATTTTGGCGGAAAGCTGCGTGCGCATCGCCTATTGCGGGCGGGAGAGCGCCGTAACGCGCGTGGTGGAGCCGCATCGCCTCGTCTGCAAATGGGGCGGGTGGTATCTGATCGCGTGGTGCAGGCTGCGGCGGGATTTCCGTCTGTTCAAGCTGGCGCGGATCGAGTGTTGCGAAACATTGGGGGAGCGCTTTGAGCGGCGTTCCATTCCTGAAGGAATGCTCAAGCCCCATCCCGCCGAGCCGCCCTGCCGGCTTCGGGCGTGGGTGGACGCCTCTTTGCGATACCGCGCGGAAGAAGATTGCGAACGCTGCGAGACCGCAGCGGACGGAAGGCTTCTTGTGGAAAAGTGTTTTGCCAACCCGGTTCAGCGACTGGACTGGGCGCTGAGCTTTGGCGGCGGCATCGAGGTGATCGAGCCGGAAGCGCTTCGGAGGGAAATCCGTAAACAGGCGCAAAAAATGTTGGAACAGAACAAGGAAACAGGACAATAAGCTGTCCTGTTTCCTTTGCTATACTGGAATCACAACTTCTCAAGGGAGGATGATTCCATGATCAAAACCAGATGCGGATTGAACTGTGAGAACTGCCGCTTTTATCAGGCGAGGAGCTGTACCGGGTGCATTGCGCAGTCCGCGCCGCCGTGGGGCAAGTGTCCCGTCAAAGGCTGCTGCGAGGGACGCGGGCAGGAGCATTGCGGCGTGTGCGGGGACTTTGCCTGCCGCCTTTTGCAGTCGTTTGCGTGGGACGAGCGCGAGGGGGACGACGGCGCGCGCATCGGTCGCTGCCGTCAGTGGGCGAAGGATAGGGAATAGCGTGAAAGAACAAAACGTGCTGCAAGGCGGGGAGGGCCGGGCGCAGTTCCGCGCTTGGCCGGAAAAGCATGGCTCAGACGATGCGGAATGCCGGGTGAAGGTGCGCAAGGGCAGGCCGCGCGGTTCTGCCGGACATGGATCGGGAGAACTTCCGGTTTGACGCAGAGCTGGTACAGGTGATGAAAACCGCCGGTGCGTGGGAGATGTTTTGCAGCTTTCCGCTGCTCTATCGGCGCAGAAAGCGTATAATATGGTGTTTTGCAAGAAGAGAGATCCCAAAACCTACCGAAAAAAGCTGGATCGCCTTCTTGCGCAGACGTTGCAGGACAAAATGCACGGCGAGTGGGACGATTACGGCCGGATGAAGGAAGAAAATGAGAAAAGGCGCGGAGCTTTTGCTCCGCGTCTTTTCGATTGAAAAATTTTTATTCGATGGTCAGATAGTAGGTCGCCCACTGGGAAGCGATGCCCTTGCCGTCGATGACGTAGAGCTCGAGCTTCTTGGCGTCCTCGGGGATAGCCACATCGACGCTGGACTCCTTGACGACCGTCGGCTGCGCGCCGTCAAAGCGATAGCACACGCTGACGATGCCGGAGGCGTGCTCGCCGGTCAGGGTGAGGGTTGCGCCTGCAGGAACGGTGTTGTAGACGTTCAGGTCAGGAGCGGCCGTCTCTTCGGCAGTATCTCCCTCTGCACTCTCGGTGGGCGCGGGGGTGGCGGTGGCTTCGGTCTCCGTCGTTTCCACCGTGGGGGTCAGGGCTTCATCGCCCAGCTTCACCACGACGGTGGGGCGATCGATTTCAGTCTCGTCCACCGCAGTTTTGCCGGGAACACAGCCGGTCAGCGCGAGCATGGCACAAAGCGCCACAAGAATCAGCAAAAGAACTCTCTTTTTCATGAAAATGCAGTCTCCTTAAAAGGTTTATTTACAGCGAAAAGGGCACAAGGCCGTCGATGTCGGTGATGCCCAAACCGGGTGCATCGGGGAGCGTGATACGGCTGCCGTTGAACTGCGCGCCGCCGTGAACCGGATTCTCCGTGCAGAGCGCGGGACCGTCCAGATCGATGCGGGTGACGGAACCGCGCGCCATGGCCGCGTGCGCCGCCGCCGTGACGGCCACGTTGCCTTCCAGCATGCAGCCCATCATGCACTCCGCATCCAGCGCGCGGGCGATGGATGCGATGGACATCGCGTTGTACAGGCCGCCGGTTTTCATCAGTTTGATGTTGACCAGATCCGCTGCGCCGCTTTCCAGAATGCGGATCGCGTCGGCAGGAGTAAAGACGCTTTCATCGGCCAGAATCGGTGTGTAGACGTGCTGAGTGACATAGCGCATCCCCTCCAGATCGCCCGCTTTGACGGGCTGCTCCACGAGCTCTGCGTCAAGATTCGCATCTTCCAGCATTGAGATGATGCGCACGGCCTGCTTGGGCGTCCAGCCCTGATTCGCATCCACGCGGATCACGGTGCCCGCGGGCGTGGCCTTCTTGATGGAGGTCAGGCGCAGCGCGTCGAGGGACGCGTCGTTGCCCACCTTGACCTTGAGGATGCGGAAGCCGCGCTCCGCAGCCGTCACTGCGTCACGCACCATGGTGTCCACATCGTTGACCGAAATCGTGATATCGGTTTCCAACTCGCACTTTGCGCCGCCGAGCAGCTTGTAAAGCGGCACGTTCCAACGCTTGCCCACCAGGTCGTAGACGGCCATTTCGACAGCGGCTTTGGCCGTGGTGTTGTGAACCATCGCCTTGTCGATGATATCGTGCAGTTCGTCGAACTTTTCCACCTCGCGGCCGATCAGCTTCGGCGCGATGAACTGCGTGATGCCGCCCGCGACGGAGGGGATGGTGTCGCCGGTGATGACGGCGGTGGGCGGCGCTTCGCCGAAGCCGCGCTGGCCGTCGTCGGTTTCGAGCACGACGATCAGGTCGTCGATGGCGTCCACCGTGCGCAGGGCCGTCTTGAACGGCGTGATGAGCGGTATGTGCATCGTATACAGCTTGACGGCAGTAATTTTCATTCGGATCTTACTCCTTTAGCAGAAAGCTTCAAACTGTTTTTCATTATACGCTATCCATCCGCCATAAACAAGGGATTTTTCTATAAATTCAGGTTGCGTCCCAGCAGGGAAAGGTTCAGCGCCAGCGCATAAAGTCCCCAGAGCAGATGCGGCAGCAGCAGCGCGCCGCTCACCCGCTGGCGGGGGAAAAGCTGTTGGATCGCCGCAAACAGCACGCCTTCCAGCACGAGCAGCACCGCGCAGGACCAGATGAGCGCATGCAGACGGAAAAACACCGCCGACCAGGCGATGTCCATGAGTCCGCAGAGAATCAGCAGGCAGATGGAAGCTCGAGGCAGGAAATCCCCTCTGCGCAGCGGCAGGTAGAGCGCCAGCGCCGCACAGAGGTACACCAGGCTCCATGCAACGGGAAAGGCCCAGTCCGGCGGCTGCAAAATGGGCTTGGCAAGGGAAAGATACCACTTACTGCGGGTGTCGGTGAGCAGTGACCCCACCAGCCCCACAGCGGCAACGGGCAATACGGATGCGCAGAGAGAAATCCCAACCGATCGTTTTTCGGACACAAAAAAGGCCCCCTTTCTGCCGCTAGAATGTGCAGAAAGGGAGCGGTTTATCGCGCGTTTTTCGCAAACAGGCGCTGCGCCGCAGCGGGCAGCTGCGAGAAAGATGAAATCGAATCGTCCGGCTGCACAGCGTGACCGAAGCCATAGGCCGCGTGGACGAACGGAATCCCCGCCTTGCGCGTGGCGCGCTCGTCGCCGTCGGTATCGCCCAGGTAAAAGGCGGAGGGATTTCCGACGCTGTCCAGCAGCAGGCGAATGCTGCCGCCTTTGTCCAGCCCCGTCGTGCCCGCACAGGTGTGTCCGGCAAAGCAGTCGTTCAGCCTGCTGAAATCAAGGAACAGCTCGATATATCCAGGCTGACAATTGCTGACGATGTACAGATCATAGGAACGGCAGAGCATGCGCACAGTTTCCGCAACGCCCGGAAAGAGCGTCGCGCCGCCTTCGCTGCGCAGATAGTCATATTCCGCACGTGTGCAGGCCTGCATGATCTCGTGGTCGGTTTCGTCATCTACGCCCGGCAGCATCAGGTGCGCGATTTCCAGCTCGGTTTTACCCATATAGGAGCGCATCTGCGGCTCGGTCAGCGTTGCGCCTAGCGCGCGGGGATCGCCGGCAAGCACTCGGCTCCACGAAGCGGTGCAGGCGGGCACGGAGTCCCACAGCGTGCCGTCCAGATCGAATACGATGGCGTTTTTCATGGCGGTTCCTCCTGTGACATAATTTTTTACTTACATTCACTGGTTTTGATGTGCTATATTAAATACATAAAAAAATTTTATCCAAAGGAAGTGGAAAAAACATGAGAAAGTTAATTATCCGAACAGACGACGTTGGCTACACCCCGGTGTGCAATATCGGCACATTTGAAACTTACGACCGAGGTTATGGCACCTCGGCTGACATCATGCTGGAATCCCCCGGCACGGTAGATGCGCTGGAACGCCTGAAGAACTATCCCTGGATCAGCGTTGGCTGGCACACGCATTTCTGGAACAGCGCCGTGATGCCCGTCGAAAAGGTGAAGTCCCTGCTGATTCCGGGCACGGATCGTTTCCGTCATGACCTGCGTTCGGCACAGGACGTGGATTATGACGAGGTCGTGGCGGAATGCCGTGCGCAACTCGACCGCTGTCTGGACATACTGGGCCGCGTGCCGGACGTCGGGGTGGATTTTGGTCGTGAAACGCCTTTTTCTGCTGCGCTTGCGGACGTTTCCCGTGAATACGGCATGGCGGTCAACTACGCCAGCCGTCTGCACCGCGACCCGGAAACCGGCGAGATCACGCGCGGCCCGGTCGATCCCAAGTGGGCGGACAGCAAAGTTTTTATGGCGGACAATTGGAATCTGGGCGGCGGCCCTTTGCAGGAAACCTTCCGCGGCCTGGACAACGATTATGACGCGATCGACTGGCTGCTTGCCGACACCATGAAGATCAACGAGCTGCCGGACGGTGCGGCGCTGATGCACGGCTTCCATCCGGGCTATGTCGATTATTACGTCGCGCACCAGGGCGATTACGGCCCGATGGCACCTCTGGTCACGCTCAGCCGCGCCTATGACGTGGAAGCGCTTTGCTCCAAGCGCCTGCACGACTGGATTCTGGATAACAACATTGAGCTTTGCAACCTGCGCGATGCCCTTTACGGCACGCGCGAATATCAGAACCACCTGCGCCGCATTGGCAGCGACCTCTGCGTTTACTGATTGCGGCCCATGACAAAGGCGCTATACTCCTTTTGTGAGTATAGCGCCTTTGTGTTAATTTGGTTCGTGATTGCCTGAAAAAGCTTATTCCAACTCGAACGCGCCGGTGTAGAGGCGGTAATAGGTGCCCTTTTCCTCGATGAGCTTTTCGTGGCTGCCGCGCTCGATGATGCGGCCGTGATCCAGCACCATGATAACATCGGAGTTTTGCACGGTAGACAGACGGTGCGCGATGACGAACACCGTGCGGCCTTCCATCAGGCGATCCATGCCGTGCTGCACCAATGCTTCGGTACGGGTATCAATGGAAGAGGTTGCCTCGTCCAGAATCATTACCGGAGGATCGGAAACTGCGGCGCGCGCAATCGAGATCAGCTGGCGCTGTCCCTGCGAAAGACCGCTGCCGTCGCCCTCCAGCACGGTATCATAGCCGCTGGGCAGCATCCGAATGAAGTTGTCCGCATTGGCAAGCTTTGCCGCAGCGATGCACGCTTCGTCCGTTGCGTTCGGGTTGCCGTAGCGGATGTTTTCCATCACGGTGCCGGTGAAGAGGTTGACGTCCTGCAGCACGATGCCCAGGCTGCGGCGCAGGTCGGCCTTCTTGATCTTGTTGATGTTGATGCCGTCATAGCGGATTTTGCCGTCCGCGATGTCGTAGAAGCGGTTGATGAGGTTCGTGATGGTGGTTTTGCCCGCGCCCGTCGCGCCGACGAAAGCGATTTTCTGCCCAGGCTCGGCGTAAAGTGTGATGTCGTGCAGCACTTCTTTTTCGGGCGTGTAGCCGAAGTCCACATGGTCGAACACCACGCGGCCTTCCAGCTTGGTGTAGGTGATGGTGCCGTCGCCATGGGGATGCTTCCATGCCCAAAGACCGGTGCGTGCGGTGGTTTCGACCAGCCGGCCCTTCACTTCGCGCGCATTGACGAGCGTAACATAGCCGTCGTCAGTTTCCGGCTGCTCGTCCATGAAGGCGAAGATGCGCTCCGCGCCCGCCAGCGCCATGACGATGGAGTTGAACTGGTTGGAGATCTGGGTGATAGGGTTGGTGAAATTGCGCGACAGCGTCAGAAACGATGCAATCATGCCCAGCGACAGCGTGCCGATGCCCGTCAGCGACAGATTCGGCAGTCCTGCCACCGCCATATAGCCGCCCAGAATGGCGACGATGACGTATTGCAGATAACCTACTGCATTCATCAGCGGCATCATACCGTTGGCCAGGCCATTTGCATTTTCGGCATTGTGCGCCCAAATGCGGTTGCGCTGGGTTAGACCTTCATAGTTCTGCTGTTCATGGCAGAATACCTTGATGACCTTTTGGCCGTTGACCATTTCTTCTACATAGCCATTGAGGTCGGCCAAAGACTTCTGCTGCGCCATGAAATAGCCGCCGATCTTCATCGTGAGCTTTTTGACGGGCAGCATGACCAGGAATAACGCCAGGCACACCACGACGGTCAGACCGATGCTGGTATAGAGCATGCAGAAGAATACGGCGACAATGGTGAAGGCGGAGGAGATGAGCTGTCCCATCGACTGCGCGATGAGCTGGCGCAGCGTGTCGGTATCGTTGGTATATAGGCTCATGATATCGCCGTGGGTATGGGAATCAAAGAAACGGATGGGCAGCTTCTGCATCTTTTCAAACATCTCGTCTCGGATGGTTTTGAGCGTGCCCTGCGCTATCGTCACCATCAGGCGGTTATAAAAGAGCGTGGACAGCGTACCGATGAGGTAGATCACCGCCAGCACGATGAGCGTCCGGATCAAACCGGTGAACACCGGCTCGTCCATGCCCAGCAGCGGGACGATGTAGCTGTCAATCAGCGTTTGCAGGAACATGGAGGAAACTGCGCCCGCAACGGCACTGAGCAGGATGCAGATCGTGACCACGATCATGGTGCCACGGTAGGGCTTCATATAGGTCAGCAGCCGCTTTAAGGTCTTGGTATCGATTTTTGCCGGGGGCTTTCCGCCGGGAGCCGGGCGTTTGACGTCTTTATTCATGATCGTTTCCTCCCTTCTGCTGGGATTGATAGATTTCGCGGTAGATTTCGCAGCTCTTGAGCAGTTCGTCATGCGTGCCGATGGCGTCGATGCGGCCGTCATCCAGCACGAGGATGCGATCTGCGTTTTGCACGGAGCTGATGCGCTGCGCGATGATGATCTTGGTGGTTTCGGGGATGTATTCCCGCATCGCCTTCTGGATCATCGCGTCAGTATGGGTATCGACGGCGCTGGTGGAATCGTCCAGAATCAGCACCTTGGGGTGTTTGAGCAGCGCGCGGGCGATGCAGAGGCGCTGCTTCTGTCCGCCGGATACGTTCGTGCCGCCCTGCTCGATGTAGGTATCGTAGCCGTCCGGCATGGCGGAGATGAATTCATCGGCGCAGGCCAGTTCGCAGGCATGCTTGAGCTCTTCATCGCTGGCGTGCTCATTGCCCCAACGCAGGTTTTCCTTGATGGTGCCGGAGAACAGCTCGTTCTTTTGCAGCACCATGGCCACGCTCGAGCGCAGGGTTTCCAGGTCGTATTGCCTGACGTCCACGCCGCCCAGCGTCAGCTTTCCCTGCGTCACGTCATAAAGGCGCGGGATTAACTGCACCAGCGAGGATTTGGAGGAACCCGTGCCGCCGATGATGCCGATGGTTTCGCCCGAGCGGATGTGCAGGTCGATGTCATCCAGCACCTTTTTATCCGCCTTGGAGGCGTAGACAAAGTCGACATGATCAAAGGAGATCGAACCGTCGCGCACGGTGCGGACGGGATTTTCCGGGTTGCGGATATCGGTCTGCTCGTTCAGTATCTCCGTAATGCGCTGCGCGGAGGACATGGCGATGGTGATCATCGCAAAGACCATCGACAGCATCATCAGGCTCATCAAGATCTGCATCGCGTAGGTGAACAGCGCGGTCAGGTTGCCCGTCGTCAGCCCCAGTGCGGCATCGTTGCCGCTGAGCACGATGGCTTTGGCGCCCAGCCACGAGATCAGGATCATGCAGGTGTACATACAGACCTGCATCAGCGGCGAGTTCAGCGCCAGCAGCCGCTCGGCCTTAGCAAAGTCGCGGTAGATCTTTTCGGAGATGGTTTCGAACTTGTTGATCTCATGCTGCTCCTGATTGAAGGATTTGACTACGCGGATGCCGCGCACATTTTCCTGCACGACGGAGTTGAGCGAATCATAGGTCTTGAACACCCGCTCAAAGATGGGATGCACCGAGCGCACGATCACGCCCAGCAGCACGCCCAGCACCGGGATCACCGCCAGGAAAATCAGCGAGATCTGTGTGCTGATGCGGAAGGATACGATCATCGAGAACAGCAGCATGAACGGTCCGCGGATCGCCATGCGCAGCAGCATTTGGTAAGCGTTCTGCACATTGGTCACGTCCGTGGTCAGGCGCGTGACGATGGAGGCGGTGGAGAACTTATCGATGTTGGAAAAGGAGAAGGCCTGCACGTTTTTGTACATATCCTCGCGCAGATTGGCGGCAAAGCCCACCGAGGACTTTGCGCCGACGCGCGCGGCGTAAAAGCCGGTGCCCATCTGGAGCAGCGCCAGCGCGAGCAGCCCCAGCCCGTAAATCCATACGGCGGACATATTGCTCTGTTCGATACCGCGGTCGATCAATCTGGCCATGCACAGCGGGATGATGATCTCAAAAACCACTTCCAGCATCGAAAAAAGGATGGTCAGCAGCGATACGTTTTTGTATTGACGCAGGCTGCGCAGCAGGGTTTTTACCATGAGGTTCGTTCGCTCCTCTCTGTTTTGTAAATTTTATGTAGCACGCTACACTCTGAGACGAAAATCAACCGCCTTTTAATTCGGCGGTCGTTATTCCAGATTCTTGGCAATGACCTGAAGCATCCGCTTGAGCTCCACCGTTTCCTGCTCGGTCAGTCCCCTGACCATCTGCCGCTCGTTTTCGTCGATCTGAAGCTCGATTTCATGCGAAAGGCTCTGCGCCTGCTCAGTGGCCGAAACGATGCGGCTGCGGCGATCCCCCGGGTCGGAAAGGCGCTCTACAAAGCCGCTCTGCTCCAAACGGTTGATGATTCCGACCACGGTGGGGTGGGAAACGTTCAAAAAATCCTCGATTTCCTTTTGCGTGGCGCGGTTTTGATGATGGGCGAGAAAACCCAGCACCCGGCTCTGCGTGATGGTCAAACCGTGACAGACGAATACGGAATCCATGTGAACCTTCACCCGGTCGGAAATGAGCTTGGTCAAATACCCGATGTGTTGCTGACTCATAAGGCACCTCGCTTTCTCTTTGAATTGTAGCATGCTACATATTATAGTGGCGGGAAAAAGCGATGTCAACACCTGTCATTTTTATTTTACAAAAGAAAATCCGCTCCCGGAAAAGAGAGCGGATGGAAATGAGAAATCACTTTTTGCGGCGGCGCAGGATCGCAATGGCGGCAGCAGTGAGCAGCAGCGCGGCGACTACTAACGCGATCACCAGCAGAGTTTGCGGCGAGTCGGCCAGCGTCGGTTCGGCAATGACGTCCGCCGTCAGAGGGAAATACAGCATCGCGTATCAGGCTCCCTTCTGCTTGTTTTTCTTCTTGTTTGCGGCGACGAGGATGGCGATCATCAGTGCGGAGAAGGTCACGACCAGCAGCACCGCGCCCACGATCCACCAAATGGCCTGGTCCTGCATCGGAACTTCCGAAAGAGCGACGTCTGCGGGGATCTCGGTGGGAACAACAGTGGGCTCGGCGGTTGCTTCAGGTTTCTGAGAAGGCGTGGAAACCGGTGCAAGCGCCTCGTTTTCCGGATCGTTCGTGCAGACCCAATCGCCGCGATATCCCCTGTAATATCCGGAGGAAACCCACAGCCGGCCGTCCGCATCGGTGTATTGTCCGGTAAAGATCTCATCGGTGTAATAGCCCTTCACCTGTTCGTCAGCGGTAATGGCGCCGGTTTTTTCGCCGGAATTGGGATAGCTCCAGAGAATCAGCTGATTCTGAATCTGATAGTCCTTCATGCCGCCGTCATAATCACTGATTTCATCGGCGTGGTCGCGGCAGAAATCCGAATTGTTGTAGATCGGCGTAAAGTCGGAAAGGCGAAACCAGGACTCCTTTTTGTTGTCCGCAATCCCCCATTCCACCCCGTTTTTATCCGTGTAAAGATAGGTCAACCGGGCCGAATTTCCGGCCTTGATTGTATCGGTGACGCAATTGCTTTCCGGGCTCTTGTAGCCCTTTGCATCGACAAGGGCGGTGTAGCGGTGGTCGTCGTAGGTGCATTCGTCGCTGTGCTGGGTGTAAAAGTCATTGTCGTAGGGTTCCCAGATCACGTCGGCGCGCGCAGCCAGCGGAAGCAGCGCAAGCAGTAGCGTCAGCAGCAGACAGGCAAAACGCTTCATAAAAAATCCTCCTTCTGTATATGTTCAGTTTTTCTCTATAAAAGATAGCGCGTCAGCACGTTCAGTGCAAGGCCGATCAGGTAGGAAAAAGCGTTGGCGGAGAGGGAAAACAGCATAGGGCGGCGGAAATCCGTGCCCGCACGGTAAATCACCCCCTCGATGAACACGGCGGAAAGCTCGGCGGCGATCGTCAGCAGCGGCGAGGGGAATAACGAGCACAGCAGGACCACCGGTGGGTTGGTCAGTACATTGACCAGCGCGACCAGAGCAAGGTTCCGTCTGCCGCGCACACCGAGAATCAGCGCAAAGCCCAACTCCAACATCAAGGTGAGTGCCAGCGACACGATCAGCGACCGAATCAGCAGCTCAGCTTTCATGGGACAGAGAAACGCTGCGGCCGTCCAGGCCGGGCAGCATCAGCAGGGCGCTCAGCGCACACAGCGAGGTGAGCAGCCAGCTTGAGCTGGACGAAACCGCGCCAAGCCCCACCGGGAGAAATCCGAGAAACAGCGCAAACGTCAGCAGCCCGAAGGAAAAGCCTTTGCAGCCCGGCATCCGCCGCGCCAGCGCGCACAGCGTCATCGGCATCGACATGTTGAACAGGAAGATCGCCGCAACGCCCGCGTAGGGTGAATCGGCAAACCAGAACAGCACGCCCGCCGCCGTCAGCGAGAGCAGCGCCGCGGGCCGCCCGCCGATGCGGTCCATCGCAAAGCCGCCGGCGGTTTTACCCAGCACCACCGCCGCCAGCGCCGCAACGCCCCAGTAGCCTTCGCTCTTCCAGGCAAAGCCCATCGTCATGCCCGCAAAGGAGCGGATGATCACGACGAAAAACAGGCAGAGCGCGGGCAGCAGCACGTCGAACTTTCCCATGCCTTTGAAGGAGACCGGTGCGTTGTGGGAAACCAGGCAGTCGGTCTTTTTTGCGGTGAGCAGGATGGAAAACGCTGCCAGAGCCATGGAGGCGGTCACGATCCACAGCGACGCGCCGCCTTTGCCCAGCATCGTGCCGAGAAACAGCCCTGCGGCGCCGGGGGAGACGAATACGCCGAGCGAGGAGGCTTTGCCTTCGCTGTCGTCCAACACGTCCACGCCGCCGCCCACATGGAACAGCGCGTTGCCCACGCCGGAGATTGCAGCCGCCGCCAGCGGAACGGCGGAAAACGCGCAGCCCAACGCCACCAGCGCGCAACCTGCCGCCGCCATCAAGGCATTGCGGTTGAGCTTATCGGCCAGCAGCCCGACGGGCATTTGCAGTGCAAAGGCACAGTAGTTATAGAGAATGAAAAGCACTGTGGGGTCGCCGGAAGCGCTCACCGTGCGGAAGATGAGCAGCGCGCAGCCGAAATCCACCAGAAAATGCGATGCGGAATAAACCGTCAGCCGGGTCAGCCTCCCCCGCATGGGCAATTCCTCCTTCGTGATGTGTCGTTTCAGGCATTAGACGGAGTGAAGAGCTCGAAAGTTCCGTGAAATTCGGTAGATGATATTTTTGTCCGATGTTCTTGACAGTGGAGTTCACTCCAGGTGTATACTTTAAGCAATATATCCGTAAAGGAGTGGCGCACATGACTTATCTGGGACAGAACGTCAAAAAGCTGGGCTTCGGCCTGATGCGTCTGCCGATGATTGGCGACGATGTGGATATTGAGCAGACCAAGCAGATGGTCGATCTCTTCCTTTCCAAGGGCTTCACCTACTTTGACACCGCTTACGGCTATCTGAACGGAAAGAGCGAGAAGGCGATCAAGGCGGCGCTGGTGGATCGCTATCCGCGCGAAAGCTATCAGCTGGCGACCAAGCTGCCTGCGTGGGCGGGCGCCAAGAACGCTGAAGAAGCGCGCGCCATGCTGGCGACCTCGCTGGAGCGCACCGGCGCGGGTTACTTTGACTTTTACCTGCTGCACAACCTGGGCGACAACCGCACCGAGGCGTTTGACCGCTTCGGCATCTGGGACTTCCTGGCTGAGCAGAATGCAAAGGGCGTCATCAGGCACCTGGGCTTCTCCTTCCACGACAAGGCGGATGTGCTGGACGATTTGCTGAACAAGCACCCGGACATGGAGTTTGTGCAGCTGCAAATCAACTATGCCGACTGGGAGAGCGCGTCGATTCAGTCCCGCGCCTGCTATGAAGTCGCCCGCAAGCACGGCAAGCCCGTCGTCATCATGGAGCCCGTCAAGGGCGGTTCGCTGGCCAATCTGCCGGAGAAGATTGCCGCGCCCATGAAGGAGTTTGCGCCGAACGCTTCGCTTCCCTCCTGGGCCATTCGCTACGCCGCGTCGCTGGATGGGCTGGTCACGGTGCTCAGCGGTATGTCCTCGCTGGAGCAGATGAAGGATAACTTATCGTTCATGGAGAACTTCAAACCCCTGTCTGCTGAGGAATACAAGGTTGTGGACAAGGTTGTTGCCGCGCTCAACGCCGTGCCGCAGATTCCCTGCACCGCTTGCCAGTACTGCACCAAGGGATGTCCGCAGCAGATCAACATCCCCGGCATCTTCAAGGCCGTCAACAATGAGCTGGTCTATGGCAACCGCATCGGCGCACTGGCGAACTATGCCTTTGCGACCCGTCAGGGTGGAAAGGCGGACGACTGCATCGCCTGCGGTCAGTGTGAAGCTGCCTGCCCGCAGCACATCCATATCATCGAGGAATTGCAAAAAGCAGCTCAGATGATGGAAGGCTGAGAAATCAATTCTGCACCCTTTCGGATCTGTCCGATTGGGTGCAGTTTTTGTTGCACTTTTCCGCCGGAAGCGATATGCTGTTGGCAAACAAACGGGGAGGTGCTGGTTAGCATGGAAGGGTTTGAAAAGATCGGGTGCATTGAACCAAAGTGTGCGGCGGATGTTGCGTTTTCACGCCTGGGACTTGGTTTTGAAAAGCTCGACCGCGGCGTGTTTGATCCGGAAAAGGCCTATGATAAGGTGGCAGCGCTGGGCGTGAAATGGATTCGCATTCAGTCCGGCTGGGCGCGGACCGAGACGCGGAAGGGCGTATACGACTTTGCATGGCTGGATTCCATCGTGGATCATCTGATTCGGCGCGGCCTTCGCCCGTGGATCTGCCTGTGCTACGGCAATGGGTTGTATGACGAGCGCGCTGCGCAGACCTTCGGGGCAGTGGGCTGGCCGCCCATCTACGATGAGGAATCCCGCGCAGCGTGGGGAGCCTATGTGCGTGCGCTGGTCTCGCGATATAAAGGAAGAGTTTCGGATTACGAGGTCTGGAACGAGCCGGATGGCAAGTGGTGCTGGAAGGCTGGCCCCAGCGGCACGGAATACGGCGATCTGCTGGCGATGACGGCACGGGCGGTGCGCAGCGCCGATCCCGGTGCGCGGGTGATCGGCGGGTCGGTATGCATGCGAAAGCTATCGTTTATGGATGATGCGCTGCGCGCCTGTGGCAAGGATCTACCCGACGCGATCACTTTTCATGAATACACCGCGGACGAGACGCAGGTTTTCGAGCGCGTTCGCAGCCTGAAGGCGCTGCTGCGCCGCTATGATCCCAAGATCACGGTGATTCAAGGCGAATCCGGCTCGCAGTCCCGACGGGATGGCGAAGGTGCGCTCAATGGCGGCGCGTGGACGCCCCGGCGGCAGGCGCGGCAGCTGCTGCGGCATACCGTGGCCGATCTGCTCTGCGGCGTGGAGTTTACATCGTATTTCTCTGCGCTCGATATGCTGGAAGGGCTCAACGGCAAGGTGGGCGATAAAGCGTCCTATCAGGACTACGGTTATTTCGGCGTGCTCGGCGCGGAATTTGATGAAAACGGTGTGGCGACGGGAGAATATCAACCCAAGTCCTCTTATTACGCCATGCAGAATCTCGCCTCGGTGTTCGAAGGAGAATGGGAACTGTGCGACCTGCCGCTGATGGCGCGTGTGGAGGACTCAAAGCTGACCTTTGCGCAGACGCTCAAGGGCAAGGAGCTGACCGGCGGCGGATTCTTGCGCGAAAACGGCGCGTATCTCTACGCCTATTGGAAGCCTTGCGATTTGATGACCACGGAATACGAAGGCGTGGTGACGCTGGAGGTTTCCGGCCTGCCGGAGGATTTCCGCTTGATCGATCCGATGGACGGCAGCGTTTACGCGGTGCCGGAAAAGAACATCGAGCGCGTGGGCGAGCAGAGTTTTTTGCTGCACGAACTGCCGGTGCGCGACTACCCGCTGCTGCTGACCTCGGGCAAGAATTTCTGAGGAGAAAGAAATGTGTGAGAAAAAGCGCTGCAGCTGGGCAGCCGGCAGCGAAGAGATGATCCGCTATCACGATCAGGAATGGGGCACGCCTCAGCACGACGACGCCAAACTCTTCGAGCTGTTTTTGCTGGAGGGTTTTCAGGCGGGGCTTTCCTGGGCGATTGTGCTGAAAAAGCGGGAAGCGTTCCGCCGCGCACTGGACGGTTTTGATGCGGAGAAGATTGCGGCCTACGGCGAGGAAAAGATTCAGTCCCTTTTGCAGGATGAAAGCATCATCCGCAGCGAACGCAAGCTGCGCGCGGCCGTGACCAACGCACAGACTTATCTGCGCATTCGGCTGGAGTTCGGCTCATTTGGTGAATACCTCTGGCGGTTTGTCAATCACATGCCGCTGCGGGGGGAGAGCTTCCCTCCTCCCGCAAGCACGCCGCTGGCGGAGCGGCTTTCCAAGGATCTCCGCAAGCGCGGCATGAAGTTTGCAGGCCCTGTGATCGTCTATTCGTTCATGCAGGCCAGCGGCATGACCAACGACCACGAACCCGACTGCTTTCGGGCATAAACGTACAAAAAGAAGCGGCAGGCGCAAGCCTACCGCTTCTTTTTGTGTTGAAATTCTTTGGAGGATTTTACCCCTTCAGGCCGCCGGCCATGACGCCGTCCACGATGTAGCGCTGGCCAAAGATGTAGATCAGAATCAGGGGCGCGGCGACGACCAGCAGGCCCGCTGCCGTCAGTGTCCAGTCGTTGGAATACTGGCCGGTGAACACGAACAGGCCGCGCGTGATGTTGTAATTGGATTCGCTCGTCAGGTAAATGGTGGAGGAGACGATATCGTTCCACACGCCGATCATCGACAGCATGCCCATCGAAACCATGGCGGGCTGCGCCAGCGGCACGATGCAGCGGATGACATAGCGGAGATAACCGCAGCCGTCGATGGCCGCCGCCTCATCTAGCTCGCGCGGGATGGACTTAAAGTAGCCGGTAAAGAAGAAAACCGAAGTCGCGTTGACGCCCGTCATGACCAGCATATAGCCGATCTTGGTGTCGTAAAGCCCCATGTTCAGCACCATCTGGAAGGTCGGGATCATGCCGTTGGGCAGGAACAGACCGCAGAGGAACAGCAGATACAGGAAGCCTGCACCGGGGACGTATTTACGAGAGATAGGGAAGGCGATCAGCAGCGACAGCAGCAGCGAGCAGATCGTGCAGACGCCGGTATAGAGAATCGAGTTGCCGATGTACGCGCCGAAGTTGGCCTTGTTCCAGGCGGTGATGTAGTTGCCGAAGGACCAGGTGCTCGTCAGCGCCGTGGGATGCAGCAGATAGTCCTGCGCGGATTTGAGCGAGGTATTGGCCACGAAGAACAGCGGGAAGAGATAGATGAACAGGAAAAGGAACACGATGACATAGCAGAACACGCGGAAAGGTACGTTTTTGATCTTGCCCATATCAGCGATCCCCCTCCATTCTCTTCATGACGGCCTGAGAAATGACCGTGACGACCAGCACGCCCACGAACAGCACCATGGATTCCGCCGCAGCGTAACCCTGGCGCATGCCGGCGACCGTGCCGCCGCTAGCCGATGCGCCGTTGCCGCCGAACGCGGTAGCGAACACCATCATGCCCAGCGTCGCGGTGTTGAACTGACCGCGGGTGATGGTCATGATGAGCTCATAGCTCTGGAGCGAACCGATGATGGCCAGCAGCGTGTTGACGGTGACGGAAGACCAGATCAGCGGCAGCGTGATGCGCCAGAAAACCTGCCATTCGTTTGCACCGTCGATATAAGCCGCTTCGTAAAGGTCGGCGGGAATATTTTGCAGCGCTGCCAGGAAAATGACCATCGAATATCCCATGTTCTGCCAGATCTGCGCCGCGATGACGGCGGGGAAGGCATAAGTGTAGCTCGAAAGAATCGCGGGCGGGTTTTCAATGCCCAGCACGTTCTGCATAAACAGATAGATCGGGCCGGTGGGGGTGGAGAAGATCAGCTTCCACATGGTCGAAACCACCGCCGCGCCCAGGATCACGGGCATGAAGTAGACCGCGCGGGCGAAATTGCGCCCTTTGAGGAATTTGCCGTTGAGGATCACGGCCATCAGCAGCGCGATGGCGTTCTGAATCAGCGTGACCGATAGCGCGTAGATTCCGGTGCGCCCCAGGGAGGCCTTCAGGTCGCGGATGTTTTGCAGAACGAAGAATTCCTTATAGTTCGCCCAGCCCACCCATTGCCAGGAGGAACCGGGGATACCGGAGATATCGGTGAAGGAAAGCACCGCCGTCATCACCGACGGGAAGAGCCGGAAGATGGTGTAGTGCAGAATACCGGGCAGCATGCACAGAAACACGACCCAGACGGGGAAGGTGCTGATGTGCTTATGACGCCGGACGTTGACGGCCTTTGCCGGTTTTTCCATGGGGCAAGCCTCCTTATTTGAGGATTGTTACAGGAAAAGGGGCGAACACGTCGCCCCTTCTAAGTCCGATACGATTAGTCGTTCAGGCTGGCCAGAGCCTGGCGAGCGGTTTCAAAGTCTTCGTCCGCCTTCTGAGCGAGCTCTTCCGCGGTCAGCGGGCCGCCGAGGGTCTTCAGGTACAGGAAGCTGAACTGGCCGGAGCCGTATTCGCCCACGCCCTTGGGAGAGTAGATGTACATCTCGGAGTTCAGGCAGGGCTTCTGCAGACCGGACTGCAGGGAGTTCAGGAATGCGTTGTCCAGCGTGATGTCGGGCTGGGTGGAGGAGAAACCGGCGATCTTGTTCAGGAACGCGGTGTAAACATCCTTCTGAGAGATGTAGGACAGGAAAGCCATGGCGCCGTCGCCGTTGGGCGCGTTGGTGGGCACCGCAAAGCTCAGGTCGTACTTGATGCCGTACTGCGGATCCAGTCCGTCCTCACGGGCCTTGACGCCGGGCAGCGGGAAGTAACCAAAGTCGATGTCGGGGTTGGCCTTCAGGATGTCAGGCGCGGACCAGGAACCATCGGCATACATCGCCATGTTGCCTGCGGCGAAGCGGCCGGGAGCATCGGAGTAAGCGATACCGGTGACGCCGGGCTCCAGGTAAGAAGCGAACTGCTCCATGCAGTTGTAAACCAGCATGACCTCGGGATCGGTGTGCTTCATCTCACCGGTGAGCAGCTTCTCACCGATTTCCTTGGCGTCATCCTGATAGTTGGCAGAGAGAATCGCGTTGGAGAACATATTCAGCGGCCACTGGTCGGCAGCACCGGCGGAGAGCACGGTGTACTTGCCATCGGCCTTGACGGCTTCGCAGACCGCGATGAACTCATCCCAGGTCTTGGGGACTTCCAGGCCCAGCTCGGAGAAGATCGCCTTGTTGTAGAACAGGCCGGTGTAAGCAACGGTACCCATGTTCAGGGAGTACAGACGATCGTTGTAGGCGTTGCCCATCAGGGTGTCGAGGTTGTAGTTCTTGATGAAGTCCTTGTCGGTCAAATCGGTGAGCAGGCCTTCGTCGATGTACTGCTGCCAAGCGGGCTTGTCGATGGAATCCTTGTTCCAGTCGGCCTGCGGCCTGGAGAAGGTCTGGAAGGAGACGATATCCACGTTCGCAGCGGAGATACGGGTCTGGATGACCTGATCGATTTCAGCGGAGGGAACTTCGCTGACGGTCAGGGTGTACTCGGGATACGCTTCGTGGAAAGCATCCGCGATGCTCTTGAGGTATTCGACAGTGGCCGCGTTGGACCAGGTCAAAATGTCGACGGTCTTGGTGCCGTCCGCAGCGGGAGTGTTGGTCTCGGCGCCGCCGGTGGTGCCGCCCGTCGTGCCGCCGGTGGTGCCGCCCGTCGTGCCGCCAGAGCACGCCGTCATGGCAGCCAGCATCAGCACAGCCAGCACAACACAGAGCAGATTGCGCATTTTCTTCATGGTGAGAATCCTCCTCATCTGAGTTTTTTTACACTTTCAGGATAACAGCAACATGAAGTTTACACAATTCAAAATTCCTTCATATTTCAAAATGTTTGTTTTTCATAAAAAAGCGACCCGAATTCGGGTCGCTTTGGCTAATCCCCATCCGGCGCGGCTGTTATGTCGTAAAGCAGCGGAGCGTAAGCGGGATCAAAAAGGTTTTCCGAGTTGATCACCAGCGCGTCCAGCGTACGGGTTTCCGCGATGCCCTGCCCGCAGAGAATGCGGATCGCGTTTTCAATGCCCATGTAGCCGTAAGCATAGCTGTTGCGGACGATAGAGGCGCGGATGGTTCCGTCGTAGATGCCCTGTGCGATCTCCTGATTGAAGTCTGCGCCGAGGATCGGGACAAAGCGTCCGTATCGTTCTACGGCGCGAAGGGCGGCGCAGGTTCCGTTCTGCGTGGTACAGATGATGCTGTCAATGGCTGGATTGACGGCCAGCGTCTGTATGATTTCCGATTCCATGGCCTTCGGGGTCTGATTGGCGTCCACCACGCGCAGGATCCGAGTGCCCTGTGCGCCGACCTGCTCAAGAAAGCGATTCCGCCAGGAGGTTGGGAGAGCATATTCGGCCCGATCGACAACCAGCAGCACGTTTTTTTGCAACCCAAAGAATTTGCGAAAATTGCCGCCTGTGGTGTTGCCCATCATGGTGGTGTCATAGATGCTGTAAACAGGGGAGAGCGTGTCGCAGTAGGTTCCCAGCAGTGCAACCGGCGTTGCCAGATCCGAAACGAAAAGATCGGTCTCGGAAACGGTGGCCAGCGCGATCAGGTCGGCGCTGCCGTCCGCATCGGAAAGCGCCTGAGAAACATCCTCTTCCGGGGAAAGAATCTGCACGTTCAGCTCCCAGCCGTTGTCCGCAGCGGCGTCCTGCGCGCCCTCGATCAGGTTTTTCCAATAGTAGCCTTCGTCGCCTGAGGCCAGCAGCAATGCGTGCTTGCGGGAGGGGGCCGTTGCGCAGCCGCACAGCAGAAGGCAGAGCAGCAGCGTCAGCGCCGAAGCGGCAAGGTGATGCGTGCGCATGTCCATTCCTCCATTTCGCTGTCGATGGTGATGCCGCTGTCCTCTCCGCAGAGCAGGCGGATGCGGCGATTGACGCTCTTGAGCGCAAGGCCGCTGATTTCGTCCGGGTTGGGCGGAGAACCTGCATCCAGCTCCTGCTGAATCTGCCGAAGCTTGTCCGGCAGAATGCCCATGCCGTCGTCCGATACCGTCATGATGAGCCGGTCGTTTTCGATAAAGACCCGGATGACGATCCGGCAGCCGGTGTTGTCTCCGATGCCGTGCTTGATGGCGTTTTCCGCCAGCGGCTGCAAGATCAGCCGGGGGCAGAACAGATCGAGCGTTTCCGGCGCGGCGTCCAGCTCCACGCGGAAGCGGTTGCCGCCCCGCGTCTGCTGGATCGTCAGGTAGGAACGGACATGATCAACCTCGCGCTGAACTGTGTGGAAATTGCCGCCGCGATGGATGGATAGACGAAGCAGCTGCGCCAGAGACGTAATCATGTTTACCGCGGCCGATCCGCGGCCGGTTTCGACCAGCCAGGTGATGGAATCGAGCGCGTTGTAGAGAAAATGCGGGTTGATCTGCTCCTCCAGAGCGGCAATTTCCATCTGGCGGAGCTGTTCCTGATTGTGCGCGGTTTCGGCGTTCAGCGTGTCGATGCGGTCGAGCATTTCGTTGTAGTGCCGCGCAAAGCTGGCGAACTCCTTGAGCCCGCGGGTGCGGACGCGGGGCGCGGCGGAAGCACCGTTCGATTGCTCGATGGTCTGCTCCATCGCCTTGAGGGGGCGGGAGATCAGCGCCGAGAGCAGCAGCGCCAGCACGAAGCCCAGCAACAGCGAAAGCGCCAGCACGATCAAGCTCTTGTTGTGCAGCGTTTGCTGCGTGCTCTGCATCTGATATTGGTTGACCTGCGTCAGCAGAATCCATTTTTCACCGGCCAGCGGTTTGGAAAGCTCCAGCAGCTGACTGTCTGGCTGACGCACCCCAACGCCTGTAAATTCCGGGCTCAGCTGCGTCAGACTATTGAGCTTGGCGCGCGGGGAATAGAGCGGTTCGCCCGCAGCAGTGAGCAGGATCAGCTGCCCGCGCCCTTCGCCGGATTGCTCGATGCAGACGCTGGCCAGCACGTCCAGCCGGATGCTGACGGTGAGCAGCCCCTTTTGCGGAGCAGCTTCCGCAGCGGGAAAGTATTCCACCGGCTGTGCCATGACCGCGACAAATTCATAATTGTCGCGGAAGCAGTGCTCCAGCCGTGCGGGAGAATAGGAGATTTCCGGCGTTTCCAGCGCGGAAAGAATCCAATCGTCGGCAGAATAACCGCGGTAGAGCGAAAAGGTCGCGTCGCTGCGCCCGACGGTGCAAAGCGGCGTGCCGGAAGCATCGTAGAGGATGACGGAGTTGACGGAGTCTTCATATTCCAAACGCTGCATGATGCTGCGGCGAAAGGAACCCGGGTCGAAATACGAAGCAGCGTGAATCTGCGTTTCCGCGTCGCTCAGGAGTGTCTGTGCGTCCAGCAGGATATGGTCCAGGCGCGTCTTGGCAAGGTCTAAGTTCTGCCCGATCGACTGCAAGTCCATCTCCGAAAAGGTTTGATCCGTGAGCATGCCGTAGACCGCGTTGTAAAGCAGCGTGCAGGCCAACGCGATCACCAGCATCATGGTCACAATCACCGTGCGCAGGCTCAGCCTATTCATGGGACTTGGCCTCCTGGCGGAAGTTTTTCGGCGTCAGGCCGCAGCGCTGGCGAAAGCAGTAGGAAAAATAGCCGGGGTCCTCAAAGCCGGTTTCCAGCGCGATTTCATAGACCTTTTTGTCGCTGTGCAGCAGCAGGTGCCGCGCCCGGTCGATGCGCATATCCAGCACATATTGCAGAAAGGTCGTGCCCAGATCCCGGCGGAACACGAGCGAGAGCTGCGTCTGGCTGATGCGGAATACGTCGCACAGCACGCTGATGGAAAGCTGCGGGTCGGAAAAATGTGCGGCAATATAGTCCCGCAGCTGCTGTGCAAAGGCGAGATTGGCTTCATCCCGGTAGGCGGCGATGGCGCGGGAGGCTTCCAGCGTGGCGCTGAGCAGTACGGGCAGCAACGAGGAAAGCGGCGCGTTCGTTGGCAGCGGATGTTCGCTGAAGATCGAGAGCAGCCGATTGATCGGAAGTCCCGTGCGCATCCCGGTGGTGAGCACGGCGGTTTCCACCATGGAACGCAGCGCCTGCGCAATTGAGGGGTAGTTTTCGTGTGCTGACAGCGCCGCGCCCAGATCGCTGAAATAGCGGCGGGTCTTTTCGGCGTCGCCGCTGCGCACCAGCGCGGAAATCTGGCCGAAGACCTCGTCCAGCGGGGCGCTCGGCCCGGCGGACGAACCGGAGGGATGCTCCTCCATCAAAAATACGCTGCCGATGGCAAAAGGCGCGGCACTGCCCGTCAGCAGCAGCGTGCGCTGATAGAGCAGCGAAAGCTGAGAAATCTCATTGACGGGTGCGGAAACCGCCGCCCGCATGGGCAGATGCAGATACATCCGCACCGTGTCCATCAGCCTTTCACAGGCGGAAACGGCGCTGTCCGCATCGAGCGGGAGCAGCAGCACCAGCCGCTTGCGGTGCGGTGCGCACAGGCCGGGAATGTCGCCCGTTTCGGTCAGCTCCTGTGCGATTTGCCGGACGGAAAATTCCATCAGGCCGGGATTGCCGCCAAAGTCCTTTGTAAGTGCAGCTTCCTGTTCCTGCCCGGACAGCAGCTCCACCACGCCCAGCCGTCCGGGCAGGAATTCCGCAAGGCTGCCGGGACCGTCGGCAGGGAGATTCGGACTATCATCGGTAATGGATTCGATCAGCGCCATGCGCTGAAGCTGGAGCTGGTCGCGCTTTGCGCAGGCACGAAGCTCTTCCACGTCGCGCCGGCGCAAAGTTTCCGCATCCAACCGGGCGCGCACGCGCTGGAGCACCGCCTCCACGCCGCTGCGGGACAAGGGCTTGAGCAGATAGTCCATCACATGCAGCTGCACGGCCTGCTGCGCGTAGCTGAAATCGTCGTATCCGCTGACGATGACGAACTGCATCGCCGGGTGTACCTTCCGCAGACGGCGGATCAATTCCAGCCCGTCGATGTAGGGCATGCAGATATCGGTCATCACCACGTCGGGCAGCAGCTCGTCCGCCATTTCCAGCGCTTCCAGACTGCCCGCCGCGCAGCCGCAGAGCGAAAAGCCCTGTGTGTCCCAATCGATCATCCGGGCGATGCTCTCGCGCACATCGGTTTCGTCGTCTACCAGCAAAATGCGATACATGCTCCATTCCTCCACGAAAAACACAAACGTAAAAATACTGTTTGAAATAAAGAGTAGCATTGTGCAGGACGGCTTGTCAAGCCGACGTGCGCCGTGCTATAATCGGGGCGTCCAGAAAAAACAGAGGGGGCGAGGCTCCATGTTTTCATTTACGAGAAAAAGACCGGAAGAAGTGGGGATTCCTTCAGGCGCGATAGCAGCCTATATCCACGCGATCGAGGAGCGGCGGCTGTGCCTGCATTCGCTGCTGATTATCCGCAGGGGCGCGCTGGTGTTTGAAGGCCAGTGGGCGCCGATGACCTCGACCGAAAAGCACAGATTGTATTCCAGCTCCAAGTCCTTTGTCTCCATGGCGATCGGGCTGCTGGTCGGCGACGGCAAATTACAGCTCAGCGACCGCGTGGTGGATTTCTTCCCCGAGTACGATCAGAGTGGGATGCATCATTGGATGAAGGACACGACCATCCGCGATTTGCTCTGCATGGCGGATTGCCACGACGACACGACCTATAACATGAACAAGCCTGAGCCGGACATGGATTGGGTGCGCACCTGGTTTGAAACCCCGCCCACGCATAAGAGCGGCACGGTTTTCCAATATAACACAGCCTGCACGCTGATGCTCTGCGTCATCGTGGAGCGCGTTGCGGGGAAGAACTTTGAGGATTTGCTGCGGGAGCGCGTCTTTGAACCGATGGGGATGCGGGAGGATATCACCTGCGTCAAATCCCCCTGCGGCCACAGCTGGGGCGGCAGCGGCATTCTGGCGGGCGCGATGGATTTGGCGAAGATGGCCTACCTCGTGATGCACGGCGGCTGCGTGGACGGCAAACAGCTGTTGCCTGCGGATTACGTCCGCGAGGCGACGGCCAACCAGATCGATAACACGATCGATGCGGACAACGTCGAATATATGGAGGGCTACGGCTACCAGATTTGGCGGCTGCGCCATAACGGCTTCGGCTTCCTCGGCATGGGCAGCCAGCAGGCGTTCTGCTTCCCGGATGAGGATCTCCTGATTGCGGTGACGGGCGATACGCAGGCCATGGCCGACGCGCGCACGATGGAGCTGATGCACCTATGGAACACCGTGTTCCGAGAGATGCAGGATCAGCCCCTGCTGCCGAACGATGCGGCCTGGAAGAATCTGGAAGCGCTGCGCAAATCGCTGAAGCTGCGGTGCGTGGACGGCGCGCACGATTCCCCGATGACGCGGCAGCTCTCCGGCGCGAGATACGCCTTTGAGCCCAACGCGATGGGACTGAAAGAGATGGAGTTCCGCTTTACGCCCGGCGGCGGGCTGGTGACCTATGTCAACGATACCGGTTGGCACAGCATCAGCTTTGGCTACGGCTTTAATGTTGAACAGCAATTTAATGAAACCTCGTTCTATGCCGAGCACATCGGCTTCCCGGCGGACCGTGATTTCCGCGCCTTTGCCAGCGCGGCGTGGCGGCGGGAAAACGTTTTGCACATCACGCTCTACATTGCGGACGTTTGCTGCGGCACGATGCAGTGGACTTGTACGTTTACAGGCGATACTGTGACGCTGGAAGGCCGTCGGAACGCCGAATGGTTCTTTACGAAATATCAGGGATTTGCAACCGGCGAGTGCATCAACCCGCTGGAGAAATAAAAAAGCCGCCCGCAGGCGGCATGGCCGATCATTCCGCCGAGGCGAATCGGTCGGTGTTTTCGGCAGAATATTCGATTTCCTTGGATAGCAGCCGCAGTCCCTCGGCAGGGGAGGCGACCGCGCCGCGTTCCAGCAGTATGTGCAGCAGCACGCAGAACCGCACGGTTAGCAGCATACCGCTCATCAGATCGCCGTCCCGCGCAAAGAGCAGGAACCAGCGGTAGAGCAGATAAACAGCTGCGTGCTCGATGACGTAATCCGGCAGTACAACGGGTTTGCCGCAGCGTTCGGCGCGGTGCAGCAGCTGCGTCCAGCCCTCGTCAATGGGTTCCAGCTCGGCGGCGAGGGCGAGTACGGCGTCTGCATCGGGCAGATGCGCTTCTTGAGCGTCGTCCAGCGGCGGGAAACTGTCCCATTCGTCCTGTATCTGCTGCGACAGCGTCAGGCAGCGGCGCAGGCGGGCTTCGATGGGCAGGCTGCGGTCCTGAAGCACGGAAAACAGCTTGCCGCGCGCTTCCAGCAGGAAGGACAGCTCGTCTTCGGACAGCTCGCACGCTTCGTCGGGTGCGTCGTTTTCGCTCTCGACGAAGGTTAGCGGACGCTCGTCCGCCAGCAGCAGGCGGCAGGCTTCTTCGCAGCAAAGGCCGAGCCCCGCTTCAACAAAGCTGCCCCACCAGCTGTAAAAGCGCGGGTGTTCCCGGCAGATGGTGCAGAGATGCTCCGGCCCCAGAGCGATATACAGGTCGCAAAGGTTTTGACCGTTCAGAAACGGACAGCGCTCGTCCGTTCCCAAACGGAAATACACATTGTCCGCTCCGGCTTCCAGCGCAGCGCGCAGACGGTTTCCGATTTCACCGCTCTGTGCGCGGTAAAACGCCTCGCTTTCGGGATCGACGTCGATTTCCCAGCCGATGCAGCAGCTGTCGGAACAGCGATCGGCGATACAATGAAATGCGCTGAAAAAGCGCGGCGCAATCACTTTCATGAACGCAAAAGACTCCTTACTTCACTTTCGATAGAATAAAAAAATTGGGAGGTAGGTTTTATGATTCGTCAAGCAGCTTTCACCGGCAAAATGCCCCTGCTCAAGGGGGCGCTGCACTGCCACACTACCCGTTCCGACGGCAAGGGTACGCCGGAAGAGACCCTGCGCCTGCACAAGGCCAACGGCTATGATTTTGTGGCGCTGACCGATCACCGCAACTACAATTTCAAGAACTTCGCGCCTGAAACCGGATTGATTGTGGTGCCCGGCATGGAGATGGACCGCAGCATTCCCGGCCAGCCCGGCATACACTGTTTCCACACCGTGGTGCTCGGCCGCGAAAAGGACAAGGGAAATCCTTACGAGCAGGATCAGCGCTTCGAAAGCGGCGCGGTATCCGGCCAGGAAGAATTCCAGCCCTTGCTCGATGAATACCACCGCAACGGTCAGATCACGCTCTACTGCCATCCGGAATGGAGCAGCACGCCCGCGCGGGAATTCGAGAAGATGCGCGGCAATTTCGCGATGGAAATCTGGAACTCCGGCTGCGTGCTGGAAAACGGGATGGACACCAATGCGGCCTGGTGGGACGAGATCCTGATGCAGGGGCAGAAGCTCTACGGCTGCGCGACCGACGACGGCCACAGCATGGATCAGCACTGCAAAGGCTGGGTATGCGTCAACGCGGAGAAAAACGTCGATTCCATACTGGAATGTTTGTCCACCGGTGCGTTTTACTCCTCTACCGGCCCGGAGATCAAGGATTTCTACATTGAAAACGGCGAGGCGACGGTGGTCTGCTCGCCCTGCGCGGAGATCGTGTTCCGCGGCGGCCGATTCCCCTGCAGGCGCGAATACGATGCAGAGGGCAAGCTGACGCGCGCGACCTTCCGCTGCCCGGAGGGGATGCAGTATCTGCGTGTGACGGTGATGGACGCGCAGGGGCGCCGCGCCTGGACGAACCCGATCTTTGATTTTGCATAACCTATCTTAATACACCGGAAGGCGAAGGACAATCCTAAATTAAAAAACAGCAGGTGAATCTATGGTTCACCTGCTGTTTTTTAACGGGGAAGAATTCAATCCGCTTTTTTTCTTGACATATAAAAAGAATAATGATAAAATGACAATATACTGACTGGTCAGAACGGAGGGAAGACTATGGCATACGCAACCATTGCCGGAAGTAAGGAAATGGGCAGCAGAATCAAAAATCAGCGCAAGGCGCTGGGCTTGACGATCGAGGAAGCGGCGAGACGAGCACATGTGGGGACAAAAACCTGGTGCAGATATGAAAGCGGAGAGGCAATACGGGCAGATAAATGGAAAGGCGTGTGTAAAGCGCTGAACTGGATGCAGATAGAGGATGCGGGAGATGAGCATCTCATCACATTAAGTGAGTGCAAGAAGAAACCGGGGTGGTCATCGTGGTTGGATAAGGCATTGGGAAAAGGGGCGGCCGCTTCTTTTGCAATCGGCAGTGAGATGCTGTTGGACAAGTGCGATCAGGATTTACAGGAGTTGGCAGAGGCGCCCAAAGGGACGCATTTGGGAGAGATTGGCTGCTCGCTGCTTGCCGATATGTTGCCGGAGCAGTTTCTTGTAGAATATGATTACGATTTTGTCTATGCATTCAGGGCGACCCTGAAGAGATATCTGGGAAAAGCAAAATACGGAACCGCGATGACGGCACATTCTGTGATGGATGAGCTGGTTATCTATTTGGCGATGGAGGAATCCTCTTTTTTCCAGGAAGAGAAAATGATGGCTGAAGGCATAGAGTGGGACGAATGGGCGTTTGATTTGTTTGACGATATGGATATTGTTACGTATCTTTATTCGGATATGTATGTAGCGGAGGGGGAGGATTATCATTTTGATAACTGGATGAAGGAGCAATTTTATCAGGAAAGGGAATCGTAAAAATGGTACTGGACGATGATCTTGCATATGAGATTCTGGCGGTGGTGGAGGAAATCCCGGAGGGAAACGTAGCCACCTACGGACAGATTGCGCGGCTGATCGGGCGGGAGAAGAATTCTCGGCTGGTGGCGTGCGTCCTGTCACGGGCGGAATTTTACGGGCGATACCCCTGCCACCGCGTGGTCAACCATGCGGGGCGGCTTGCGCCGGGGTGGACGGAGCAGGGCTTTCTGCTGGCGCGAGAAGGGGTCGAACTGAAGAAAAACGGCTGTGTCGATCTGAAAAAATACGGCTGGGATTGCTGAAGGAGAGAAACCATGCACGATATCGCATATTACGATTCGCCGCTGGGGCGCATCCTGCTGGCCGCGGACGAGCAAGGCTTGATCGGATTGTGGTTTGAAGAGCAGAAATATTTCGCGGCGGGGCTTGCGGAGGGGCACAAAGAACGGGAAACGCCGGTGCTGACGGAAACGAAACATTGGTTGGACGCTTATTTTCACGGCGAACAGCCGAAAGCGCTGCCTGCTCTGCACCCGGCCGGAACCTCGTTTCAGCGCGAGGTCTGGAAGATTCTGCTCAAAATTCCCTGTGGGCAGGTCAGAACCTATGGCGATATTGCGGCGGAAATCGCCAGGCGGCGCGGGCAAAATCGTTTTTCCGCACAGGCCGTGGGCGGCGCGGTGGGGCACAACCGCATCTCGATCCTGATTCCTTGCCACCGCGTGATCGGCGCAAACGGCAGCCTGACCGGCTATGCGGGCGGCGTGGAGAGAAAGCTTGCACTCCTGAAGCTGGAAGGGGCGGATCTTTCCGGACTCACCATCCCGACCAGGGGTACCGCTTTGTAAACAAATTATGGAAAAACGCCTTGATGCTGGAAAAGAAGGAATTCATTCGCTATAATATAGATGATGCAGGAAGGATCGGCATTCGATTCGGTCTGACCTCTTTATTCAAACAGAAAGGTGGAATTCTTAATGAACAAGTTCATGCTCAACGAAACCTCTTATCATGGCGCGGGCGCGATCCAGGCGATCCCGGAAGAGATCAAAAGCCGCGGTTTCAAGAAGGCGTTTGTCGCATCGGATCCCGATCTGGTGAAGTTCGGCGTTACGCAGAAGGTGACGGACCTGCTGGAAAAAGCGGGCATCGAATACAAGCTTTACTCGGACATTAAGCCCAATCCCACCATCGAAAACGTGCAGCACGGCGTGGAAGAATTCAAGGCCTGCGGCGCAGACTGCATCGTTGCCATCGGCGGAGGTTCGTCTATGGATACCTCCAAGGCGGTCGGCATCATCATCGCCAACCCCGAGTTTGCCGATGTGCGCTCTTTGGAGGGCGTTGCCCCCACGAAAAACAAATGCGTTCCGATTATTGCGGTTCCCACCACTGCCGGCACCGCTGCGGAAGTCACCATCAACTATGTCATCACCGATGTGGAGAAGAAGCGCAAGTTCGTCTGCGTGGACGCGCATGACATTCCTGTCGTCGCCGTCGTCGATCCCGACATGATGTCCACGATGCCCGCGTCGCTGACCGCTGCGACCGGCATGGACGCACTGACTCACGCCATTGAGGGCTATATCACCAAGGGCGCCTGGGAGCTTTCCGATATGTTCCACATCAAGGCGATCGAGATCATTTCCCGTTCGCTTCGCGACGCGGTCAAGAACGGCAAGGCCGGCCGCGAAGGCATGGCGCTGGGCCAGTATGTGGCCGGTATGGGCTTCTCCAACGTGGGCCTGGGCGTGGATCACTCCATGGCGCACACCCTTTCCGCCTACTACGATACGCCCCACGGCAAGGCCTGCGCGATTCTGCTGCCCGCCGTCATGGCTTACAACGCGGAATACACCGGCGAAAAATACAAGGATATCGCCAGGGCCATGGGCGTTGAAGGCGTGGACAGCATGACGCCTGCCGAATACCGCAAGGCCGCTGTGGACGCGGTGCGCAAGCTCTCCGAGGACGTTGGTATTCCTTCGACCCTCAAGGGCATCGTCAAGGAGGAGGACATCCCTGCGCTGGCCGAGTCCGCCTACGCCGACGCCTGCCGCCCCGGCAACCCGCGCGACACCAGCGTCGAAGAGATCGCCGAGATTTATCGCAGCCTGATGTAATAAACTTTCTCAGCTAAATAAAGAAAAGGCAGCCGTTTTCAAAGTGGCTGCCTTTTTGTAAACCAGAAGACCTATTGGCAATGATAGAAAATCGAAAAACTATGGGGAATTTCAGCTCTGAATTCTATGAGACGGCAGAAAGGAAAAGGTAATTAGATGATTTAAAAGAGAGCGCTGAAGTTGGTGAAAAAGCACTAGAATAGAACGTTCGGGCATTATATAGATACGGCGGGGAAATGAATGTGAGGGAAATCGCGGAGTAGGCTAAACGCTAACTGGAAATAGATCGTTAAGGCGAATAGATAGCAGTAGGAAATATCAAAGTCACTTATTTATTGGGCATCGAGTAGTGATCTTGCGCAGATGTAAGATCGTATCAACGTGGTGTGACATATAGCCAGTAACAAAGGGCTTTGCTGATAGTTGTTTTGATTTTGTTAAGTAGACTTTAAATAAAAAAGGAATATTTATATTATTAGGATATGATCGTTGACCCTATTTAGTGAGTTTGTAGATTGTCCTCAATTGATATGTCATATTGGCATTTAATCATTTTCTTTATACTGTCTTTTTTACCCCATAAATCGTTAATTAAATATTTAAACGAGGCGGTTGATATCCAACAAAGATCCTCTACGCGTTCGTTAGCATTGATCGGACATGTGATAACGCATAGAGCAAGTCCCCATATGAAACTTGGGGATAGATTTAAATTATGATTTTTATCAATGCCGAGAGGAATATTTCTATTCCAAATAATATTATTATTCTCGCCAGTTCCATGAATGAAACCACAACGCATAACATGATAAATAACTTGCTCTAATGTACAATAGCCTTCAGCATCAGATTTAATGTCCTTGTGTGTGAATGGAAGTTTAATTGTTTCTGATACTATTGAGCCCATTCCTGTAACAATAATCATCCACATGTTTTCTTTAAGGAAACGTTTATAACAGCTAGCAGAAGATTTCGATTCATTATAGTACTTTTGAGAAGTGATATCTATCGCAATGCAGATATCAGAGAGAGCTAACTCGATTTCATTTTTTGACATATGGTCTATCATAGATTGAACTCGGTTTCCAACAGAAATTGACATGAAAGACCTCCTTATAAAGTTGAATAGCGGGTATTTTATCTATAAGGAAAAAGACGACAAGTTTCTACAACTCGTCGTCTTTGGTGCGAAGGACGGGACTTGAACCCGTATGGTTGCCCACACGCCCCTCAAACGTGCGCGTCTGCCAATTCCGCCACCCTCGCGTAGCACAAAAACTATTATACACGATCGGGCAAAATTGTCAAGGGGGTGTGGGCAGTTTTTTTGCAAAGGAAGATCGGGCGGCGTCAAAGCTGTTCGGCTTCGTGCAGCCACAGGGCGGAAACCGCGTCGGAGGGCATGCGCCAGTCGCCGCGCGGGGAGAGCGTGACCGTGCCGACTTTGGGGCCGTCCGGCAGGCAGGAACGCTTGAACTGCTGGGCGAAGAAGCGCCGCAGGAACACGAGCAGCCATTTTTTGATGGTGGTGTCGTCGTAGCGGCCGTCCATCGCCAGGCGGCACAAACGGTAGATTTTGCGCGGCGCAAAGCCGAAGCGCAGCAGATAATACAGAAAGAAATCGTGCAGCTCATAGGGGCCGACGATGTCCTCGGTGCGCTGGGCGATGTCGCCATCCTTGGGCGGCAGCAGTTCGGGACTGACGGGTGTGGCAAGAATGTCGAGCAGCACGTCCCGCAGCTCGCCTTCACTGCGGCCGGCTTCATAGGCCGTCAGGTGGCGCACCAGCGTCTTGGGGATGGAGCAGTTGACCGCGTACATCGACATGTGGTCGCCGTTATAGGTCGCCCAGCCCAGCGCAAGCTCGGAAAGATCGCCCGTGCCCACGACGAGGCCGCCGCATTTATTGGCCAGGTCCATCAGCACCTGCGTCCGCTCGCGCGCCTGGCCGTTTTCGTAGGTCACGTCGTGAACGTCCATATCCTGCCCGATGTCGGCAAAGTGCTGCGTGACCGAGGCTGTGATGTCCACCTGGCGCAGCGTCACGCCATAGGCTTCCGCGAGCTTGACCGCGTTGCTCTTGGTGCGCTTTGTCGTGCCGAAGCAGGGCATTGTCACGGCCAGAATGCCCTTGCGGTCGAGTCCCAGACGGTCAAAGGCGTGCACCATCACGATCAGTGCCAGCGTGGAATCCAAACCTCCGGACAGGCCGACGACGGCGCATTGGCAGTGCGTGTGACGCAGACGGGTACACAGCCCCTCCGCCTGAAGGGCGAGGATTTCTTCACAGCGCTCCGCAAGGTTTTCACGAGACTGCGGCACAAAGGGCGTTGGGGAGAAGGTGCGGCGCAGTGCAAGTTCATGCGGCACGAGATCGAACGGGACGCGCGCGGCACAGCCGGACTTGGGATAGGTCGTGGTGCGGCGGCGTTCCGCGGCCAGGCGGGATAGATCTGCGTCCGCAAAGGTCAGGCCCGTTTCAAACCGGCGGGATTCCGCCAGCAGAGAACCGTTTTCGGCAATTAAGTTATGTCCGGCAAACACCATGTCCTGTGAGGATTCGCCCTGACCGGCATCGGCATAGACATAGGCGCAGATCAGGCGGCCCGACTGTCCGCAGACCAGTTGGCGGCGATACTGCATCTTGCCGATCAGCTCGTCGCTGGCGGAGAGGTTGCAGATCAGCATTGCGCCCGCAGCGGCGAGATTTTCCGACGGTGCGGACGGTACCCAGAGATCTTCGCAGATCTCCGCGCCGAACATAAAATCGGGCAGCTGGCGGCAGCAGAAGATCTGCCGCGCGCAAAGGCGCACGGTCTGTCCGGCCAGCACGATTTCTTCATCGACGTCCTTTCTGGAAGAGAAATGCCGCGCTTCATAAAACTCGGCATAATTGGGCAGATAGGTCTTGGGGATCAGTCCCAGCAACTTGCCGCCCGTCATCACCGCCGCGCAGTTGTAAAGCGCTGCGCCGCAGCGCACCGGCAGGCCGACGAGCAGCACTGCGTTGAGAGCGGCCGTTTCTTCCAGAATATGGTCCAGCGCGTTTTCTGCGCCCTCCAGCAGCGTTTGGGAAAGAAAGAGATCCCCGCAGGTATACCCCGTCAGCCCCAATTCCGGAAAAACAACGACCGCAGCGCCTTCATCCGCAGCGCGGCGCGCCAGCGAGATGGTTTGTTCTGCGTTATATGCACAGTCGGCTACGCGCAGCGAGGGCGTAGCCGCGGCGATGCGCACAAAACCGTCTTTCATGGTTGGAAATCCCCCTTGCAGCAAGGTTTTCAGATTGCTTTGATGGTAGTCGATTCCGGGGGAGAAGTCAAGAGCGGTTTTTTGAAACGCAGTTCCGCATCGTGAACCCGATGGGAAAAATTCGGTTCAAACGGTTGCCAGTCGGCATCTGTTGCGTTAAGATATAGATAAGGAAGCGAGCCCTATCCCGGCTCGCATCGACTGTCCAACAGACAACAGACATATGAAGGGAGATTCGTTTTATGGACATCAACAAGAAAATCGAAGCCCTGGGCATCGTGCCCGTGGTTGTGCTCAATGATGCGGACGACGCTGTGCCGCTTTGCAAAGCCCTGGCTGAGGGCGGTCTGCCGGTTGCGGAGATCACCTTCCGCACCGCTGCTGCGGAGGAGTCCATCCGCCGCGTCGCCAAGGAGCTGCCCGACGTGCTCGTCGGCGCCGGCACCGTGCTGACCATCGATCAGGTGGACCGTGCCATCGGCGCGGGCGCCAAGTTCATCGTTTCCCCCGGCTTCAACCCTGAAGTCGTCGGCTACTGTGTCAAGAATGGTTATCCGATCTTCCCCGGCTGCCCCACCACTTCCGATATCGAAGCAGCCATGAGCTTCGGCCTGAAGGTCGTCAAGTTCTTCCCCGCTGAGGCGATGGGCGGCCTGAAGGTCATCAAGGCGGTTGCCGCTCCCTACGGTCAGATGAAGTTCATGCCCACCGGCGGCGTGAACGAGAAGAACCTGCTGGATTACCTGGCGTTTGACAAGATCATCGCCTGCGGCGGTTCCTGGATGGTCGATAAGGAAGCTGTCGCCACCAAGAACTTCGCCAAGATCACCGAGCTGACCCGCTCTGCGGTCAAGACCATGCTGGGCTTCGAGCTCAAGCACATCGGCGTCAACTGCGCCGATCCCGAGGAAGCGCTCAAGGTCGCCAAGAAGTTCTCCGCGCTGTTCGGCTGGGCGGTCAAGGAAGGCAACTCTTCCACCTTCGCCGGCACCGCTGTGGAGTGCATGAAGGCTCCTTACCTGGGCAAGAACGGCCACATCGCCGTGGGTACCACCTCTGTGGTCCGCGCCAAGGCTTACCTTGAGTCTCAGGGCTTCGAGTTTGACGAGTCCACCGCCAAGTACAAGGGCGAGAAGCTCAACGCCATCTACCTCAAGGACGAGATCGGCGGTTTCGCGATTCACCTGGTGAACAAGTAAACCGACAATTCAGACGCTCCGGACGTGCTTTCGCGCCCGGAGCGTTTCTTTTTGCATGAAAGTTTGCTATCCTCATATCCATAAGGAGGTGAGGTGACCATGTTGGGACATCTTTTGAGCTTGCCCTTCCGGCTTGTGGGCTGGGTGCTGGATATGACCGGCCATCTTGTTGGCTTTGTGCTGGGGCTTGTGCTGCTGGTGGTTGGCATCGTGCTGTGCATGACCGTGGTCGGCCTGATCGCCGGCATCCCGCTGTGCATCCTGGGCGCGGTGATGATGTTCAAGAGCCTCTTTGTCTGCCATCGCAATGACCGATAAAGAGCGGCAACACGCAAAAAAGGCGTGCGTCAGAGCAATCTGACGCACGCCTTTTGTATGTATTCCGTTTTGTTGGACGGTAAAGCCGGTCCATTCGATCTTGTTGTATTGCAGAACGTCGTCTGTAAAGGTCATGCCCAGCTTTTGATAGAAAGGCACGGCTTTTTCATTTGCGACGAGATAGAGGGCAATGTCCTTTTCGCCGCCGGCCAGTTCATGCGCCGCTCTCATGAGCTTGGTGCCGATTCCCCGGCCTTCGTAATTCGATCTACGCCCAAATCGGTGACATAAAGCCAATGACAAAAATCGGTAAGGCCAAACAGAACGCCCACGATTTTTCCATCTTCGTTGCGCGCCGCAAGGCTGATGGAGGCGTTTTGAACCAGCTTTTCGATTCATTCCCGAAATCTCTCTTTCGGATATTGCGAACCAAGATCGGTTCTCTTTAGAAAATCAATATATTCCTCGGCGGACAATCTCTCTTCTTTATAGGTAATCGTCATGCTTTGTTCCTTCCCCCAAAACGGGATGTGGAGGTTTTTCTTCGTTTCATGACAATCCTATCATAATTTTATGCCGTTTGCAAGGCATCGGGGAAGCGCTCGAAGAGGAATGGTTCAAAATCAAAGCAAATGGCAAAACGGGCAGATGTCCTCGCAACGCTCGTCCTTCAAGCGGAACCCACCGGGGGCACAAAGCCCAATCACTCGTAGAGATGCCGCGCATACGTGCTGCTTGCCACCGCAGCGTTAAGCTGCATCACGCGGAAGCCGTGCGCTTTGGCCTGCGTAAGGCAGTCCGGCACCAGCTTTTCACTGATACCGATGTGCAGTCCGCGGAAGGAAGCGGCCACAGCGCAGCTCACGTTGGCGATGCAGCCGCAGAGGCAGGTGTTGTTTGGTGAAGAATGTATATACCCCGGTACGCGACCGGTTGCGGTCTCTTCTGCCGCGACGGTATAGGTCTGCGCGGCAAAGAACGCCGCGCCGGAGGCTTTGTCCGACGCTTTTTCCTGCGGGAAGGCCTCGCAGTTTTCCGCCACGCGATTCCGGATCGCGTTTATCTGCGGGATATCCTCCGTGCGATAGGCGCGAAGTTGAATGCTGAGTCAGATAGGTGCATTCCCCTTTAGCCGATCAGCGCCAGCAGACGTTCGCAGAGGAACACCGTGCCGCAGGCGGTCAGCGCCACGGGCAGCAGCCCCTTGCCGCGGAAGGCGAGAATCAATGCCGCCGCCAGCCCCGCCAGCGCGGAAATCAGATTGGAGGTGGAAAACAGCACCTCCGGGAAGGTCATGGCCGCCAGCACTGCGTAAGGGACATAATAGAGGAATGACTGCAAAAAGCGGTTGGTGATACGCTTGCGCACCAGCGTCAGCGGCAGCATGCGCGGCAGGTAGGTCACAATCGCCATCACCGCAACGGCCGCCAGAACGTAGCCTGTGTTATTCATGCGGCTGTGCCTCCTTCTGCTCTCCACAATCCACGGGCAGTTCCTCTTCCTGGGTTTTGATCGGATGCCGCCAGGCCATCAGCCCGGAGACCAGTACCGCGCACAGGATGATGACCCAGCCGCGCGAGAGATCCTTGAGCACAGGGGTGAAATAAAACAGGCTGGAGATCGCTGCTGCCATCAGCACGGTGTAGAGCACCGGGCGGATGGAGCGCGCCGGGGGAATGATGATGGCGATGAACATGCCGTAGATGGCGATGCCCAGCGCCGAGCGCACCATCGGCGGCAGAAAGCCTGTCACCGTCGCGCCGAGTATGGTGCCCGCCGCCCAGCCGATGTAAACGCAGAGGATGAGGCCGGAGAGATACGGCGTGGTGACCGCGCCCTTTTGCTGCATGCAGACCGCGAAAACCTCATCCGTGTTGCCGAAGGAGAGAATTGCGCGGGTGAGGGTGGACATCTTTTCATCCACCTTTTGCGACAGCGACAGCGACATCAGCATATAGCGCAGGTTGATGACGAAGGTCGTGATGCCGATCTCCACCAACGGTGCGGCGGAGAGAATCAGCGAAAGTCCCGCAAACTGCCCGGCCGAGGTTAGGTTGGTCATGGAGATCAGCGCTGCGACCCATACGGGCAGACCGCTTTCCACACACATCAGCCCGAATACGAAGGACACCGAAACGTAACCCAGACAGATGGGCAGGCCATCCTTCGCTCCGCGCCAAAATTCATTGCTTTTTTTCGAAAGAGCTGTCATTTTGCCGCACCGCCCTGCTTATCCCTGTCAAAGGCTGCGCGGCGAAGCGTGGACTGGCGCATTTTTTCGCGCAGTCCTTCGCGGTCGCCAGCCTGAAGCAGACCCTTGACGGCATTGAGTTCGCTTACGATGGAGTCGATCTCCTGTTCCAGTATATCGCGGTTGAGCAGGAAGAGCTCGCTCCACAGTTTGTCGTTGATGCGCGCGATGCGCGTCAGGTCGCGGAAGGAATCTCCTGTATAGGCTGCCAGATGCGTATTGTCCTGGCAGTTCATCAGCGAAATGGCGATAACGTGCGTCAGCTGCGACAAAAAGCCGATCATCTCGTCGTGCTCGCGCGGCGTGAGGATCGAGATGCGGCCGAAGCCGAGAATTTCTGCCAACTCGTGCACCGCGTCGATGGCAGGCTGCGTGTTCTTCTCGGTGGGGGTGATGATGAAGTTCGCCCCGCGGAAGATCTTTTCGTCGCTGTTGCGCACGCCGATGGTCTCGCGCCCTGCCATGGGGTGCGACGCGATGAACTCGTTGTCCTGCCCGGCGAGGATCGCCTGCGCGTCGTCCACCACCGCGCACTTGACGCCGGAGACATCGGTGATCAGCGCGCCGGGACGCAGCGCTCCCTTGTGTGCGCGCAGCCATTCCAGCAGAGCCGTGGGGTACAGGCCGAAGATCACAAAGTCCGCATCCCCGACCAGCTCATCGGAGTATTCCGCGCCGCGGGCGATGATGCCCTCTTCTTTGGCGTAATCCAGTGCGCCGGGGTCGATGTCCAGCGCGTCCACCATGTAGCCCAGCGCCGTCAGCCGCCGCGCGTAGCAGCCGCCGATCAGCCCCAGCCCCACGATCAGAAAATGTGTGTTTCGATTCATGAAAGCACCTCCGCCCGGCCGCCGATGCGGCGCAGGTCGTTGAAAAAGTCAGGATAGCTCTTGGCAATAGCCTCCGCGCCGTCGATGACAACCGGCGCGCTGCCCAGCGTCGCGGCGATGGCCAGGCTCATCACCACGCGGTGGTCGTTCCGTCCGGAAACCTCCGTTTCGCGGAAGGCGGGACGATTGCCCCAGCCGTGGATGGTCAGGCTGTCGCGCGTGCTTTCCACCTGCGCGCCCAATTTGCGAAGCTCGGTTTCCATCGCCTCGATCCGGTCGGATTCCTTGTCCCGCAGCCGCGCCGCATTGCAAAGTACCGTCGTGCCCTCGGAATAAAGCCCCAGCACCGACAGGATCGGCGCAAGGTCCGGACAGTTCGATACGTCGATGCGCTGTCCGGTCAGGCGTGCGGGCAGTATTTCGGCGGTGTCTTCCGCCCAGCGGGTCTGCGAACCGAAGGATGCCAGAATCGGGAAAACCGCCTTGTCGCCTTGCAGGGAATCCCGACGCAGATTGGCAAGGCGAATCCCGCCGCGCAGCGCGGAAAGCACCGCAAAGAACGCCGCCTGAGAATAATCGCCCTCCACAACGGCGTCCCGCGCCTGATAACACTGCCCGCCGGGGATGACCAGCGAATATTCGCCGTCAAAAGCGGCTTGCACGCCGAACTGCCGCAGTGTATCCAGCGTCAGATCCACATAGCCGCGCGATTGAAAGGGCGGCAGAATCTCGATGCGGGAATCCTCGGGCAGCAGCGGCAGCGAAAACAACAGCCCCGTGATGAACTGGGAGCTGACATTGCCGTCGAGCACGATCTTTCCGCCGTGCAGCGGTCCCTGCACGGTGATGCGGCTGTTTTGCCGCTCAAATCGCAGCCCCTGCTGTGCAAACAGCGTCTCGTAGACCGATTGCGAGCGCTCCATCAGCCGTCCATGCCCCGTCAAGTGAACGGGATTGCGCCCCAGTGCCGCCAGCGGGATCAAAAACCGCAGCGTCGAGCCGGATTCACGGCAGTCGATGGCGGCTTCGGGCAGATCGAACAGTGCGCCGCCGCAGCCGGAAACCGTGCAGCAATCGCCGCTGCGGACAACCTTCGCGCCCAGCGCCTCCAGTGCGCCGCAGGTCGCGGCCATGTCCTCGGAGGAGGAGACACCGGTGATGCGCGACGTTCCCTCCGCCAGCCCTGCACAGAGCAGCGCGCGGTGCGCCAGCGACTTGGATGGCGGCACGCGCACCGCGCCGGAGCAGACCGCGGGATAAACTTTGACTTTCATGCGGCGCTCCTCTCTGTTACAGCTCGCGGTCGATGACGGCGGCAATGCGGCGCGCCTTCTTGACCACTTTGGCAAAGTGTTCCGGGGTCAGCGACTGAGCGCCGTCCGACCATGCGGCTTCCGGATGCGGATGCACCTCGATGATGAGGCCGTCAGCACCTGCCGCGACCGCCGCCAGAGACATGGACTCCACCAGCCGCCAGTCGCCCGTGGCATGGGAAGGGTCGATGATGATGGGCAGATGGGTCTTTTCCTTGACGATCGGCACGACGGAAAGATCCAGCGTGTTGCGGGTGTATTTTTCAAACGTGCGGATGCCGCGCTCGCACAGGATGACGTTTTCATTGCCGCCCGCCATGATGTATTCCGCGCTCATCAGCCACTCTTCAATGGTGTTGGCCAGGCCGCGCTTGAGCAGCACGGGCTTGTTGGTGTGCCCCAGCGCCTTGAGCAGATCAAAGTTCTGCATATTGCGCGCGCCGACCTGAATCAGATCGACGTTTTCGATGAACTCGTCCAGATGCTCGATTGCCATCAGTTCCGACACGATGGGCAGGCCGGTTTCCTTACGGGCTTCAACCAGATCCATAATGCCCTCGGTGCCCAGCCCCTGGAAGGCGTAGGGCGAGGTGCGGGGCTTGTACGCGCCGCCGCGCAGCATCGTCGCACCTGCGGCCTTGACCGCGCGCGCATCTTCCAGCAAGGGATCGAGACCCTCCACCGAACAGGGACCGGCGATCACCGCGATCTTTTCCTGTCCGCCGATCTTTACACCGCCGCAGTCGATGACGGAATCTTCCGGGTGGAAGAGGCGGTTGACCTTTTTGTAAGGCGCGGAAACGCGCGTAATGGTGTCTACATAGGGGTTGACGGCGATCTGCGCCTCGTCTACCAGCGTCGTATCGCCCACCAAACCAAATACGTTATAGTTATCGCCCGAGATCATGGTCACGCTCAAACCCATATCCTCGAAAGAATGAATGAGCTTGCCGACTTCCTGTTCCGGGGCGCCTTTTTTCATGGAGATAATCATGAAATCACTGCCTAACTTTCTGGATTTTTCCGAAAATGAATTTGAGATGTTTCTTTATTTGGCAAGGGTCTCCTTGAGAAAGAGGATCGCCTCTTCATAGCCATGGATGCCGTGACCGTAGATGGTCTTCATGCAGGCCATGCCGGGGTAGGAATGGTGTCGGAATTCCTCGCGGTCGTAGATATTGGAAAGATGGACTTCCACCGCGGGCAGCGCCACGGCCTTGAGCGCGTCGAGGATCGCGACGGAGGTATGGGTGTAGGCGGCGGGGTTCATCACGATGCCGTCAACCTTCTGATAGGCGTCCTGAATATAGTCCACGATGGTTCCTTCATGGTTGGACTGCACACAGCGGACCTCGATACCCTCGCGCGCGCAGACTTCTTCGATATATTTGACCAGATCCGCATAGGTCGTGCGGCCGTAGATTTCCGGCTCGCGGATGCCCAGCATATTGATGTTCGGGCCGTTAATGACAAGCAGTTTCATGGATTTTTTCCTCAATCCGGCGCACGGTCTCCTTCTGCGTGCCGTTGTTGTCGATGGTGAAATCGCTGTATTTGCGGTAGAGCGGCAGGCGCTCTTCGTACATTTTCTGAACCGCCTGTGCGCTGGCGGAGAGCGGGCGGCTGGGGTCGGCCTTGGCCAGACGCTCCAGGTTGCGTTTCAGGAACACGATGCGGCTGTTGTGGCGCATCAGGCGGATGTTGTCCTCGTCCTTGACGATGCCGCCGCCGGGCGACAGGATCAGCCCCTGACGGCCGCAGACCGAGCGCAGCGCATCCTTTTCCAGCTGCCGGAAATACGCTTCCCCCTTGAGTTGAAAGATCATCGGGATGCTCATGCCCGCGTTTTTTGCAATCAGCTCGTCCAAATCGACGTATTCGCGGCCCATGCGCGCGGCCAGCATCTTAGCTGTGGTGGTCTTGCCGCAGGAGGGCATGCCGATCAGGGCGATGTTTTCCATCTGTACGCACAGCTTGCGGTGGACGCGGGAGATTTCGCTGTCGGGAATTTCCCTGTCCAGAAAGAGCTCTGCGGCGTATTTGGCCTGCGCTACCAGCATTTCCAGCCCGTTGCAGCAGGGAATGCCCATCTCCTGCGCCTGAAGCAGCAGCTTCGTGCGCAGCGGATTGTAGATCACGTCCACCACCGCTTCCAGCGCGGGGAAGGCGGAAAGATCAATCGCCTGCGCATCCAGGTTGGGATACATCCCCAGCGGCGTGGTGTTGAAGATCACCTGCACATCCTTTTGCTTGAGCGCCTGTTCATAGCTGATTTGCCCGTCCGACGGGTGGCGGCTGGCGATGAGGATTTCCTTCGCGCCCAGGTCCTTTGCCACGGCGCGCGCGGTCTTGCAGGTGCCGCCGCTGCCCAGAATCAGCACTTTTCTACCCGAAAGCGCGATGCGGTTGGAGCGCAGCAGGGTCTCCATCCCGGCAAAATCCGTATTGTAGCCCCAGAGCTCTCCGCCCCTGTTGACGATGGTGTTGACCGCGCCGATCGCCTGCGCTGCCGGGTCGATGTGCGCCAGATAGGGAATCACGGTTTCCTTGTAGGGAATGGTGACGTTGATAGCGGCAAATTCCTTTGACTCGAGAAACGGCCCGACCGCTTCCTTCGGCATCGGGATCAGATCATAGGTATAGGAGCAAAGCTCTTCATGGATCACTTTGGAAAAGCTGTGCACCAGCTTTTCTCCAATCAATCCGTAACGCATGGTTCCTCCTTCCGCGCCCACAGGTATCCGTAGCGCCCCATCATCAGGTCGCACAGACCGATGGCCGCCGCCGCGTCGATCACGCATCGGGCGCGATGGAAAATTGCCGGATCATGCCGGCCCTCAATGACCAGCTTTTCCGGCTGGTTGGTGCGCAGGTTTATTGTGTCCTGCTCCTGATAGATGGAGGGCGTGGGCTTGACAGCGGTAGAGAACACCACGGGCATGCCGTTGGTGATGCCGCCGTTGACGCCGCCGTTGTGGTTGGTGCGCGTGACCAGCCGCCCGTTTTCAACGCCCTCGATCGCATCGTTGGCACGGCTGCCGAAAAGTCCCGCAAAGCCGAAGCCCAGCCCGAACTGCACGCCCTTGACGGCGGGCACGCTGTAAAGCAGCGCAGAAAGTTCGCTTTCCACCGAGTGGAAGAAGGGTTCGCCGATGCCTGCGGGCAGGCCGGAGATTGCGGTTTCGAGCACCGCGCCCACGGAATCCCCGCGGGAGGCGGCATCTTCGATCAGCTTGGTCATGCGCGCGCCGGATTCCGCGTCCAGCACGGGGAAGGCGGGGGAGTCCAGCGCGGCGAGGTCGTCCTCCAGCGCATCCCAGTTGAAATCCCGGTCGCAGATGCTTTGGCAGGACTTGATGTGCGTACCGATGCGGATGCCGTGGTCGGAAAGTATCTGCTCAAAAATCGCACCCGCCGCCACCAGCCCCGTCGTGACCCGGCCGGAGAAATGCCCGCCGCCGCGCGCGTCCTGAAAGCCGCCGTATTTGGCAAAGGCGGTAAAGTCCGCGTGCGAGGGACGGGGGAGATACTTCATCTTCTCATAGTCCTTGGAATGCTGGCTTTTATTTTCGATCATCAGCGTCAGCGGCGTGCCGGTGGTGTGGCCGTCGTAATAGCCGCTGAGGAAACGGAATTCGTCCGCTTCCTGCCGCTGGGTGGAGATGCGTCCCGCCGGGCGGCGCTTGGTCAGCTCCGCCCGGATGCGGTCCAGGTCGAGCCGGATGCCTGCGGGCAGGCCGTCCAGCACGAAGCCTACGGCCGGGCCGTGTGATTCGCCGAAAATCGTCAGCGTGAAATTGGTGCCGAAGCTGCTTTTCATAGCGACCTCCTTTTTTACAGCAGAGCGCGGAGCGCGTCCAGCGTCATATTCTCAAAATAGCAGTGGCCGGGCCTGTCCACCTTAACCGTGGTGATGCCGCCCGCGCCGCTCTTTTTGTCGTGGGACATCGCGGCAAAGACTGCGTCGGGGTCAAGCGATACTTCCGTGGGCAGATTCAGGGAGGCGAGCACCTTGACCGTGCGGGCCTTGAGCGCCGGATCGGTGATAAAATAGAGCATTCCCAGTCCCACGCACTCGCCGTGATACAGCCCGTGCAGGTGCGCCGCGCTCTCAATGCCGTGGCCGATGGTGTGGCCGAAGTTCAGCGCCTTGCGCAGCCCCTGCTCGGTTTCGTCCTGCTCCACCACGCGCGCTTTGGCGGCAATGGAGCGATAGATGATTTCCTCCAGATGCGCCTGCACATCGCCCGCTTCAAACAACGCAAACAGATCTGCGTCGAGAATCAGCCCCATCTTGACCGCTTCGGCAAGACCATTGGCCCAATGCCGCGGCGGCAGGGTTTTGAGCGTGTCAAAGTCGATCAGCACCGCGCGCGGCTGGTGGAACGCGCCGATGATGTTTTTGACGCCGTTTAAGTTGATGGCGGTCTTGCCGCCGACCGACGAATCGATCTGGGAAAGCGTTGTGGTGGGAATCTGAATAAAGTCAATGCCGCGCATATAGCCGGCTGCGGCAAAACCGCCCAGGTCGCCCACAACACCGCCGCCCAGCGCGATGAGCAGATCCCTGCGTCCGAAGTTCAGTTCCAGCATCCGCGCGCACACACGCTCCAACACAGGGAAAGATTTAGCACCTTCGCCCATCGGCACGACTTCCGCACTGCCGTTGGGGCACTGGGCAAGCACTGTATCCCGATACTCTTTCGGCACGCCGTCGTCCGTCAGCACCAGCACCTTGCGGTCGAGATTTACATAATCCGCAAGATGCTCAAGCAGCCCGCGCCCGAAATGAATCGGGTAAGCACGAGAGCCCAGGTTTACGTTCAATTCCATTTGTTCCATACTGCCATCCTTCCGTATTTCGTCCGTTTGATAGAAAAAGGGGAACGATGTTCTGTCACCGCTCCCCGCCGATCCCCATTTTTTGTGTTCATTCTTCACTTTTTTCGATGGTATAGGTGCCCAGCACCTTAATCTGCGTACAGACCTTTCCGAGCTGCTCCAGCAGGGAGGAAGCGGCTGCGCCGGATAGATCGCCGACCACTTCGATATAGAAATAATATTGCCAAGGTGCATTTTTGAGCGGGCGGGACTTGATGCATTCCAGATTAAAGCCCAGGTCGCTGACAATGCGCATCACGCCGGCGAGCTGACCCACCTCGTGATGTACAGTAAACAAAAGGCTAAATCGATTGCCGTTTTCAGCCATCGATTTAGCGATGATAATAAATCGGGTCGTATTGTCCGAGGAGGTATTGATGTCGCGTGCGAGCACAGAAAGACCGTAAAGCTCCGCAGCGACGGCAGAACCGATCGCCGCGCACGAGGGGTCCCGAAGCTCGGCCACATGCTTGGCGGCTTCGGAGGTGGAGGCAGAGCTCACCTGTTCCGCGCTCAGCTGGGTCAGAAAATCGCGGCACTGCGACAGCGCCTGCGGGTGAGAAAACACCGTCTTGACTCCGGAAACGGGCGCGCCTTCAAGACCCAGCAGGCACTGCCGGATCTTCAAATCGTACATTTTACGGATATAGACGTTGTGGGTCTTGAGCAGATCGAGGATGTTGCCCACATCACCCGTATTGGAATTTTCAAAGGGAATCACGCCGTAAGCGATGCGGCCGGATTCCACCGCGTCGAAAATCTCTTCAAAGGTGGAAAAGGAGATCGACTTTTCACAGGGGAAGAGCATCTGCTCCGCCGCGTGCGTGTGCGATCCTTCCGCGCCGAAATAGCCCACCACCGTCGAATGAATCAGTGTGGACTGGTAGTCCTTGGAAAGACCCATTTCGTAGCGGATGAACTTTTCGTAATAGGGCAGGTAGCGCATCTGCTCGATGTAGGCGCAGTTCTTTTTGACGACCACTTCTTCGCGCGCCGCGTCGAAGATGGGCATCTGGTGGGCGGATTTATAGCGCGCGACCAGCTCGACCGCTTCCATGCGTTTGCAGAAAAGCTCGGCCATCTTTTGATCCACTTCGTTGATGGTCAGCCTTGCCTGCTCCAAATCCGTCATCTTTGACGCCTCCCTGCCGGAACATTTTCCGAATGAATAAGCAGAGTATAGCACAGCACTGCATAAAAGCAAAGAGATATCGCAAAAACGTAACAAAACGCGCCCTTTGAGATCAAAGGACGCGCCAAGAAAAATGAGTATTTATGCAGCTCAGTTGCCGGAAGAAGGCGTGGGCAGGAAGGGGATGATCTTCTGCGCAAACTCGGGCATGGAGATGGTTTGCAGCCAAACCCTTCCGGGACCGGTGAGCACGGTCAGGAATAAGCCCTCGCCGCCGAAGAGCACGTTTTTGAAGCCCTTCACGGTTTCAATGTTGTATCGAACGCTCGATTCAAACGCCGCCACGTTGCCGGTGTTGACCTTTAGCTGTTCGCCGGGCGCAAGCGTCTTTTCCACTACATGGCCGTCGATTTCGAGAAACGCCAACCCCTGGCCGCTCAGGCGCTGCAAAAGGAAACCTTCGCCGCCGAAAAGCCCCGCCCCGACGCGGCGCATCCATTCCACCGAGAGGTTGACGCCGGGCGTTGCGCAGAGAAACGAGCTTTTCTGGCAGATGAATTCGCGGCCGGGGCCGATCTCCAGCGCGATGATGGAGCCAGGGAAAGAGGAAGCCAGCGCGATCTGCTGTCCCTCGCCGCGGGAGGTGTAGGTCGCCAGAAACAGCGATTCCCCCGTGAACATACGCCCCAGACCGCCAAGAAAACCGCCCTTCATGTTGGTGTCCATGTCAATGCCGCCGCTCATCCAGGACATTCCGCCGGACTGCGTGAAAATACTCTCACCGCGATTGAGCTCGATGGTCACGACGGGCAGAGAGCCGCCCTCGATTTTGTATCTCATCGCCTTTCCTCCTCAAAAAAAGTGTTTTTTCATTTTGAAGTATAGCAGAAAAAACTGAAAGCAGTCCTGCAAAAGGGCCGAAATCCGCCGCAGGACTGCTCAAAAACAAAGTTTTACCGCTTAAACGCGCGGCTGATTCGGGATGGGATAGGGGCCGCTCTTCTCCCAGACGGTGGGCACCGCTTCGCCGCCCTCGTTGAGCAGCACGAACGGCACGCAATGGGTCATGCCCTTTTTGTTTTCCTCAAAGGTGAATTCCGCCACAAAGCGGTAGACCGGACGGGTCAGCTCCTCCACCTGCACGGTGAATTCCGCCGCCTTGGTGCCGCTGCCCAGATGCGCCATCGAGACGAACACCACTGCGTCCTTGCCGGGGAGCACCTGCACCTCGTCCTGCGTGTAGAGATGAATCTGCACACGGTCGCCGGAGATGGAGGCGGAGTTGTTGCTGACGATCAGGCGGATCTTCTTGGGCACGCCGGCTTGGAGCACCGGCTCGCCGCAGTAATCCAGCCGCACGTTCATGTAGGGGAATTCGTACTTGACCGTGTTCATCTCGGCGTAGAGGTTGAGGAAATAGTCCTTTGCATGGAAATCCGGAACCGGGCCGGCGTTTTCGGGCGTGAACTGGATGTCCAGGCTGAACTTCGCTACGGCCTGGACAAAGAGCTTTTCCACGCGCTCGCTCATCTCGTCGATGGTGGTTGGAATGCGATTGCCTAGGCGGAAAGGATCGAGCGACACGGTCTTAATGCCGCGCCCGATGGGGGTGATCCACTTTTCGTCAATGCAGTCCACGCCGTGCATCAGGCCATACATCGCGGCAATGGTGCCCGCGGTGCAGTCGGTGTCCTCACCGAAGCTCACCGCTGTGAGAATCGAGTCGTCAAAGCTGCCTGCGCACTTGACCAGCGAATAGGCCACGATGAACAGGTTGGAGGGCACGTCCCAGCCCATCTTGCCCTCCTTGTAGCCCGCGGCCTCATCCTCGGGGGAGATGTAGTGCCATTCGATGTGGCCGATCCAGTTGTCCAGCATCACCTTGCGGGCTTCCCTGCGGTTTAGTCCCGCGTCTGCGCAGGCCGCGCCGTGGCGCACCGCGCGTGCAACCGCGCAATCCTCCGGAATGTAGGAAAGGCCGATCTCGATCAGCTTGCGGATATCGGTTTCGAAGAAGCAGGCCGCTTCCATCGCCGCGACAAACACTTCGGCGTAAACGCCCTCGCCGTTGCCGTGATCCACCACCGCGTCCTGGAAGGCATACTGCGCGGCCTTTTCCGGATGGCCGGGGAAGAGGCAGGCCCAGATTTCCGAACGGATGAAGGAGCCGCAGGAATTCTTGAAGTCGTTGTTGTGCGTGCCGCTGACCGGCGGCTGAAGCCCGGCGCGCAGATTGGTCTTGGCTGTGCCGTATTCGCCGTGGGTGAAAATCATCAGTTCGTTGAAATACTGCCCCAGCACCTTGCAGTCGATGTCCAGGCCCTTGTCCTCCAGCGCCAGCAGCCACAGCACCTGGATGTCCAGATCGTCGTTGGGCAACGGTTCGCCCGTCATCTTGTGGGTATAGTAGGTCACATCGTTGGGCTGGCGGTTCCATTCCATCGGCATGCCCAGCGTGCCGCCGACGTTTTTGCCGATCCAGCAGCCCAGCATCCTGCGGCGGTAATCCTCAAGCGAAAGATACATATCGCTCATCCTCCGTAAAAAATCCAGGGATTTGTTTTTATACCATCCCTAATTGTAAGGTTTTTCCGCCCGGATGACAAGGGGGAGTTTCACGTATTGTTAACAGAAAACACCGTTGACAAAAACTGCCCCGCAAACTAGAATAAAGCCTGAACTTAATACTCCTTTGAAAGACAGCGAAGAGAAGAGTAGTCCCTCCGCCGGGGTGCACAGAGAGTCCGCATTTGCTGCAAGCGGATCACACGGGAAGGATGAACATGGTCTTAGAGTTGCGTGGCCAAGGCATTGCGCTCAGGTGACGACGGGATCGCCCGTTACAGCGATAGAGTATAAGCGTAAAACATGGTTTGCGCCGTACTCGATGAGGCTTCATCCCGCAAGGGAGAGGCGAATAAAGGTGGTACAACGAAGCGCAAGGCTCTCGTCCTTTGATACAAAGGGACGGGAGTTTTTTTCTGGGAAGATTAAGTCAAGCATTTTGAGGTGAAGGATCATGATCAGGGTTACGGATCTTACAAAGGTGTTCCACGGGGGCGAGGCGGACGTAACCGCGCTTTCCGGGATCAACCTGACCGTCGGGCAGGGCGATATCTTCGGCATCATCGGCATGAGCGGCGCGGGAAAGAGCACGCTGCTGCGCTGTATCGCGCTGCTGGAAATGCCCACCGAGGGCAAAATCGAAGTGGAAGGCGTGGATATCTCGAAGCTGCAGGGCAAAGAGCTCACCCGGCTGCGCAAGAGCATCGGCGTCATCTTTCAGGGGTATAATCTTCTGATGCAGCGCAACGTGCTGCACAACGTCTGCTTCCCGCTGGAACTGGACGGCATGAAGAAAGCGGAGCGCGAAAAGCGCGCCATGGAACTGCTCGAAATCGTCGGTCTGGCGGACAAGGCGAAGGCCTATCCCTCCCAGCTCTCCGGCGGACAGAAGCAGCGCGTGGCCATCGCAAGAGCTTTAGCCAATAACCCCAAGATTCTGCTCTGTGACGAGCCCACCAGCGCTCTGGATTCCTTCACCACCAAGAGCATTTTGAACCTTTTGCAGGACATCAACTGCAAGCTGGGCGTCACCATCATCATCATCACCCATGAGATCGGCGTGGTCAACGCCATCTGCAATAAGGTCGCCATCATCAACCACGGTACCTTTGTCGAGCAGGGCGATGTTTCGACCGTGATGGTCAACCCCGCATCCCCGGTGACGAGGATGCTGCTGGGCATGAAGGAGGAATGACGCGATGTGGCAGCTGATTACCGATAACCTGCCGATGCTGATGGAAGGCTCGGGCGAAACGCTCGTGATGACCTTCGTCTCGGCGCTGTTTGCCTATCTCATCGGCGTGCCGCTGGGCGTCGCGCTGATTCTGACCGATAAGGACGGTCTCCGCCCCATGCGCGCGTTCAACGCCGTGCTGGGCTGGATTGTCAACGTCGGCCGGTCCATTCCCTTCGTCATCCTGATGCTCGTCATCGCGCCCTTGACCCGCCTGATCGTGGGCAAGGCCTTCGGCACCAAGGCGACCATCGTGCCGCTGGTTGTGGCCGCAGCGCCCTTTGTGGCGCGCATGGTGGAGCAGTCCCTGAAGGAAATCGACTCTGGCGTGGTCGAGGCCGCCCGCACCATGGGCGCGACCAACATGGAGATCATCCTGAAGGTGCTGCTGCCCGAATCCGTTCCCTCGCTGATCCGCGGCGCTGCCGTGACGGTGATTACCCTCGTGGGCTATTCGGCCATGGCGGGTGCATTGGGCGGCGGCGGATTGGGTGATATCGCCGTGCGCTACGGTATGCACCGCTACCAGTACGACGTGATGATCCTGACGCTGATCCTCATCGTGATCATCGTTCAGGTGATCCAGGTGATCTTTGAGCTTGTCGCCAAGAAGATCGACAAGCGCACCCGTTAATACAACTTCACTCTATACTTTTCGATAAAATCGATTTTCAGGAGGAATAACCATGAAGCTTACCAAGAAAATCCTTGCCGCGCTGCTGGCCCTTGTGCTGGTTGCGGCGCTGTCTGCCTGCTCTTCTGCGCAGAAGCCCGCCGAGTCTCCCGCCGAGACTGCGGTCGAATCCCCCGTTGCCACCGATGCAGCTCAGCCCGAAGAGAGCCAGGCCACTGAACCCACCGAGACCGTCAAGCTCGTCGTCGGCGCGTCTCCCGCTCCCCATGCCGAGATTCTCGAGGCCGTCAAGCCCCTCCTCGCCGAGCAGGGCATTGAGCTTGAGATCGAAGAGTTCACCGACTACGTCCTGCCCAACCAGGCACTGGAAGCGGGCGATCTGGATGCGAACTACTTCCAGCATCTGCCCTATCTGCTCAACTTCAACGAGAACAACGGCACCAATCTGGTTTCCGCCGGTGCGATTCACTTCGAGCCCCTGGGCATCTACGCCGGTAAGAGCGCTGACCTGAGCAACATCCCCGATGGCGCGACCATCTCCGTGCCCAACGATGCGACCAACGAAGCCCGCGCGCTTCAGCTGCTGGCAGCCAACGGCATCATCACGCTGCCCGAAGGCTCCGGCCTGGACGTCACCGCCCGCGACATCGTGGAAAATCCCCACAACGTCGAGATTCTGGAAATCGCTGCCGAGCAGGTTCCGCGTTCTCTGGAAGATGTGGATTTCGCCGTCGCCAACGGCAACTATGCGCTGGAAGCCGGCATCACCGACAAGCTCCTGACCACCGAGAACAAGGATTCCGAAGGTGCTAAGACCTATGCCAACGTCGTTGCGGTTCGTGCCGGCGACGAGGAGCGTCCCGAGATCAAGGCGCTGGTCGAGGCTCTGAAGAGTGACACCATCCGCGCTTTCATCGAAGAGAAGTACGGCGCCAATGTCATCCCGATGTTCTAAGTTCTAAACGCAGAGGGGACGGAAAAGAGATTTTCCGTCCTCTTTTTTTGCGCTTTTTCTTGACGGCCGGACGCAAATCTGTATACTTTTAGGATAGAGGTGGGAACAAAGCATGAATCAAATTGTGTTTTTGCTGATGACGCTGACTTTGCTCCTGATTCTGTCTACGCTACGCATCGGCTGGGAGGAACATGGGGAAAGCGTGGAAAATCGCCTTTGCGAAACCGATGAAATCACGCGCTGCGTCTGGCGCGGGCATACCTGCATCAATGCCTTTGCGGCGGTGCGGCTGATGCTGCCCGACGATCGCTGGGGCATCGCGGCGCCTGTGAGTCTTGCCAAGATGAGCGGCCTTTCCCGCTGGCGGTACACCCATGCGCGCGTGCAGACCTTGCCGCGGTTTGTCGATTTTATGGTGCGCAATCCGGACGACAACGCGACGGTTTCCCTGAACCTGATCCGCATTGTCCCGGAGGAAGCCGAGCTGGTTTCGGCGGAGAAGTATACGCAGACGCTGGCTGACGCGGCGCTTGCGGATGAAAGCGGGCAGGTGGTCTTTCTGGGACGGGAGGAGCGCCTTCTTTGCGGCAGAAAATATCTGTCCGTGCGGTTCGATTATCCGCAGGAAGGGTGTAAAAGCTGCCTGCTTGTGCGCAGAAAAGGGGATTATCTGATTCAGCTGCCCTTTTTCGGGCCGAGCGAGGAAGCCATTGAGAAAATGATGCGGCTTTTTGCCGAGTGACGCAAGGAAAGTTTAAGCGCAGGGCGCTTGGAAATCAATAAAACCGGAATGGAGGAACAACATGAGGAGAATACTTTGCCTGCTGCTGGCGGCTGCGGTGCTGCTCGGAACCACGGCCTGCACGGCGAAAACGCCGGAGGAGAGCCTGACGCCCGTTTCTGCTGAAACGACGGCTGTGCCGGAGGAAACGACACAGCCGGACGAGGAGGACGAAAAGTTCTCACGTGGCGAATGGGACGGCCTGACCTATACGAACACCTTCGCGGGCTTCAAGGCGACGCTGCCGGATACGGGTTGGAGCATCACCGACGACGACGCGCTGGCGGATATGGCCAATCTGGAGGACAAGTCTCTGCTGGAAAAGGCGGCCTTTAAGCTCATCAATTTCTTTGACATGCAGGCGACGGAGGATCAGTCGGGCGCAAACGTCCTCGTGATGATCCAGAACATGAAGATGGCGAACGAAGAGAACCTCACGGCGGAGGACTATGCCGGTCAGGTGATCGAAGGGTTCAAGAACGTGACGGACTACACCTACGAGGTGGGCACGCCCTACGAAGAGGATTTCTGCGGCGAAACCTACGTCTGCGTGCCTGCAGAGGTGCCGGAATATCAGATGAACCAGGAATACCTGATGCGCCGCAAGGGCAAATACATGATCGAGCTCATCCTGACCGGCACACCGGAGAAGATTCAGATCCTCAAGAGCCTCTTCTACGGCCTGAACGAATCTCCTGCACCCATGCAGACGCAGACGGCGCTTCCGCAGGGCGAGGACGGTGAGCCGACGCGCTGCGTCTGGAACGGCCTTAACTGCACCAACGACTTTGCGCAGCTGAGTTTTACCCTCCCCAGCAGCGAATGGAAGATCAGCACGGAAGTGAAACTGGCTTCCTATTACAACCTGACGGCGGCGGATATCACGGCGGATAAGGTGGCGGAGCTGCCCGGCTTTATGGACTTTGAGATAAGAGAACCCGAAACCAACGCAGTATTTAAACTGGAAGTGCTGAACCTGCGCGTGCAGGGGGTGGAAATCACGCCGGAGCAATTCCTTGAAGATCTGCGGGACGAATGGATGAACGACGGGGAATTCGGCTGGACGGACAAGGGAATCACGAAAGAAACCCTCTGCGGGCAGGAGTACACCAGCCTGCTTCTGGTCGAAAACGAGGACAACATTCCGATGCAGATCCTGGTGCGCCGTCAGGGCGACTGCCTGCTGGTGCTGACCTTCTTTGCGGTCGACAACGGCGGTATACGCGATCTCAAGGCGCTTTTTCAGCAATAAATTGTTTTGTTAAAAATCATAAAAACGAAAAAATAGGGATTGACTTGCGCAATAGATGCGCGTATGATAGCAAACATTAAAGGCGACGACGGAGAATGCCTTATGTGACCCGGCATCAGAGAGGCGGTGTCACCGGCTGAAAGCATCGCGGGGCCGCAGCATGAGGGGAACACTCCACAGCCGAAATTTCGAAAAAGCTAGTCTTGAGTAGGGATTTCCGCAGGAGCCGAGCGTTACAGCGGCGACGAGCGGTTACATAAAGGCACGGTCAATGGCGATACGCGCAGCTTTATGCGACAAATCGGGTGGTACCGCGGGGTAGCAATGTCATCTATTCCGTCCCTTAAGGAGTTAGTCTGCTCCTTAAGGGACTTTTTTTATTTCAAAAAAAGAAAAATGTGTGTGGATAAAGGGAAAGGAGAAATCGCTATGCGTTCCATCACGGGAGAGAAGAAACAGGAGTGGACCATCGGGCGCGTGCTGGCGGAAAAGCCGGACGGCGCTATTGAAATCAGAGGCAGCATCCATAATGTGCGCGACATGGGCGATTTTGCCTTTGTTATCCTTCGTCGTTATGATGGCACGGTTCAGTGTGTGCTGGACGAGGAAAAGACCGGCATCCATCGCGCAAACCTGCCGGAAGGCGCAGCTGTCGCCGTCATCGGTACGGTCGCCTGGGACGAGCGCGCGCCGCACGGCTTCGAGCTGCGCGTGCAGGAGATGAAGCTCCTATCGCGTCCGGCGCAGGTTCCGCCGGTTCCGGTGCACAAGGCAAAGCTCAATCTGACAGTGGAGAGCGACTTGAACCTCCGCCCGCTGACGCTGCGCAACCTGCGCAAGCGCGCCGTGTTCAAATTGCAGGAGGGCATTGTGCGCGGCTTCCGCGAGTTCTTGCAGAGTCAGGATTTCACCGAAATCCATACGCCCAAGATCGTGGCGGCCGGTGCCGAAGGCGGAGCGAACATCTTCAAGCTCGATTACTTCGGCCATAAGGCTTTCCTGGCGCAGTCGCCGCAGTTCTATAAGCAGACTATGGTGGGTGTGTTCGACCGCGTATTTGAAATCGGGCCGGTGTTCCGCGCCGAAAAACACGCGACCACCCGCCACTTAAACGAATATACCTCCATGGACTTTGAAATGGGCTACATTGATTCCTTTGAGGACGTCATGCAGATGGAAACAGCGATGCTGAAGTATACCATGGAGCTGCTGAAGAAGGACTATGCGCCGCAGATCGCGCTGCTGGGTGTGCAGATTCCGGAAATCACGTCCATCCCGGCTGTGCCCTTTACGCAGGCCAAGGAGATGGTCGCAGAAAAATACAACCGCAGGATTCGCGATCCCTATGACCTGGAGCCGGAAGAGGAACAGCTGATCTCCAGGCTCTTTGCCGAAGAATACGGCTCCGATTTCGTGTTCGTCACGCATTATCCCTCCAAGAAGCGCCCGTTCTACGCAATGGATGATCCCGACGATCCGAAAAAAACGCTGTCGTTCGACCTGCTGTTCCGCGGCATTGAGATCACGACCGGCGGCCAGCGCATTCATGATTATGACGCGCAGGTGGCCAAGATGGAGCGGCTGGGCATGGATCCGGCGGACTTTGAGAGCTACCTGATGGCGCACCGGAACGGCCTGCCCCCGCACGGCGGACTGGGCATCGGCCTGGAACGCCTGACGATGCGGCTGATCGGCGAGAACAACATTCGCGAAGCGTCGCTGTTCCCGCGCGACATCACCCGTCTGCTGCCGTAAAAAAGGGATTTGTTGTGTGTGCGTATAAGGAGGAAAGGACCCATGGATGAAAAAACGTTGGAATACATCGCCGAGCTTTCCCGATTGGAGCTTCCCGAAGAGGAAAAGGCCGATATGCTCGAGCAGATGCAGAAGATATTGGACTATATGGATTTGCTCAACTCCGTGGACACCGATGCCACCGAGCCGCTGATTCAGTTCGAAGACTTACGCAACGTGTTCCGCGAGGACGAGGTCAAGCCTTCGTTCGACCGCGACGAATTGATGCGCAACGCCAAGAAGAAGCTGGACGGCGCGTATCAGGTGCCTAGAACCGTGGAATGAGAGGAGGGGAGCACAGATGGAATGGTTGAAAATGAGCGCGCTGGAGCTGCACCAGGCGCTGCTGGATCATAAAGTCACATCGCCCGAACTGGTCGCTGCGTTCCGCAGACGCGTGGAGGAAGCCGACCCCGATGTGCACGCCATGACGGCGCTGGATTGGGATGCGGCAATGAAGCGCGCCGAAGAAGTGCAGAAGGACATGGACGCGGGCAGAATGGCAAGCCCCCTCATGGGCGTCCCGGTGGCCGTCAAGGACAACATCTGCCTGCGCGGCCTGCCCGCTGCCTGCGGATCGAAGATGCTGGCGGATTTTGACCCGCCCTATGACGCGACGGCGATCGAAAAGCTCAAGGCGGCCGGCGCGGTGATTATCGGACACACCAATATGGATGAGTTTGCGATGGGCAGCACGACCGAGACTTCGCATCACGGCGCGACGCGCAACCCCTGGGCGCTTGACCACACGCCGGGCGGTTCATCCGGCGGTTCGGCGGCGGCGGTTGCGGCCTGTGAGATTCCCTATGCGCTGGGCTCCGATACCGGCGGCTCCATCCGCCAGCCTGCTTCCTTCTGCGGCGTGACGGGGCTCAAACCCACTTACGGCTCGATTTCGCGATACGGCCTGATCGCCTATGCCTCCTCACTTGACCAAATCGGCCCGCTGGCGCATACTGCGGCGGACTGCGCGGCGGTCTACGATCTGCTGCACGGCAAGGATGCGCACGACGCGACCACGGTGGAAACCGAGGGCGGCACGCTTGCGGCGCTGACAGGGGACGTCAGGGGGCTGCGCATCGGCGTGCCGGAAGAATATTTTGCAGAAGGTCTGGACGAGGACGTGCGCGCGCGGGTGCTGGCCGCGGGCGAAAAGCTCAAAGAGTTGGGCGCGACGGTCGAAACCTTCTCGCTGGGCATGGTCAAATATGCCGTGCCTGCGTATTACATCCTCGCCTGTGCCGAAGCTTCGAGCAACCTTTCCCGCTTTGACGGCATCAAGTACGGCTACCGTGCGGACGATGCGGAGGATATTGTCGGCCTGATGCGCAAAAGCCGCACCGAGGGCTTCGGCCCGGAAGTGCGCCGCCGCATCCTGCTGGGCACCTTCGTGCTGTCGTCGGGCTATTACGATGCGTATTACGTCAAGGCGCTCAAGGTCAAGGCGCTGATCAAGAAGGCGTTCGACGCGGCGTTTGAGAAGTTCGACGTGATTCTCTCGCCCGCTGCGCCTACCACGGCGCTGCCCGTGGGGCAGGCGCTGTCCGACCCGTTGAAGATGTATTTGGGCGATATTTACACCGTATCGGTGAACCTGGCAGGGCTGCCCGCGGTGACGATGCCCTGCGGCTTTGATAAGGGCGGTCTGCCCGTCGGCGCGCAGCTGATCGGCAAGCCCCACGGCGAAGGAACCATCCTCAATGCCGCACACACCTATCAGCTGCATACGGATTTTCACAAAAAGGTACAGGGAGGTGCGCTGAAATGAAGTATGAAATTGTCTGCGGACTCGAAGTCCATGTCGAAATGAATACCAAGACAAAGATCTTCTGCGGTTGCACCACGGCCTTCGGCGGCGCACCCAACACGCACACCTGTCCGGTCTGCACCGGACAGCCCGGTGCGCTTCCCGTGCTCAACCGCGCGGTGGTGGAGGGCGCGATGAACACCGGCCTGGCGCTCGGCTGCAAGATCACCCGCCTGACGCGCTTTGACCGCAAAAACTATTTTTATCCCGACCTGCCCAAGGCGTATCAGATTTCGCAGCTCTATGCGCCCATCTGCACGGGCGGCGGCATCGCAGTCACGACCGACGGCGGGGAGGAAAAGTACATTCGCCTGCACGAAATCCACATGGAAGAGGACGCGGGCAAGCTGGTGCACGACCCCTGGACGGAATCCACACTGTGCGACTACAACCGCTGCGGCGTGCCGCTGATGGAAATTGTGACCGAGCCGGACTTTCGCTCTGCGCACGAGGTCATCGATTTCCTGACCAAGCTGCGCAGCACGCTGCAATTTCTCGGCGTTTCGGACTGCAAGATGCAGGAAGGCTCCATCCGCGCCGACCTGAACGTATCGGTTCGCCCCGCAGGCAGCGAAAAGCTCGGCACCCGCACCGAGATGAAGAACATGAACAGCTTCAAGGCCATCGCCAAGGCCATCGAGACCGAGGCCGCGCGCCAGATCGAGGTGCTGGAAGAGGGACGCGCCGTCAAGCAGGAAACCCGCCGCTGGGACGACAACAAGGACGCTTCCTTTGCAATGCGCTCCAAGGAAAACGCGCAGGATTATCGTTATTTCCCCGAGCCCGACCTGCCGCCGGTCTACATCGACGATGCGTGGCTGGAGCGCGTTCGTGCCCATCAGCCGGAGCTTGTGGACGCCAAGCGCGCACGCTACCGCGAAGAATACGGCCTGAGTGAGCACGATATCGGCATCCTCTGCCAGAACGCGCGCCTGTGCCGTCTGCTCGAAGCGGCGATTGCGCAGGGCGCTTCGCCGAAGGAGGCCGCCAACTGGATTCTGTCCGAGGTGCTGCGCCTGTGCAAGGAACGCGCCGTCGATCCGTATGATTTGGAGTTGGACGCGGGCAAGCTTGCACTGATCCTCCAACTGCTCGGCGAGGGCAAGATCGACCGCGCCGGAGCGCGCAATACGCTGGAGGCCGTGTTTGCGGACGACGCGGACGTGGAAGCCTATATAAAGAAGGAAAAACTTGCCATCGAGCGCGATGAGACGGCGGTTGCCGGGGCGATTGCGCAGGTGCTGGCCGAAAATGCCGACGCGGTGGAGAAATTCCGCGCGGGCAACGAAAAGGTCATGGGCTTTTTGACCGGGCAGTGCATGAAGCTGCTGCGCGGCAAGGCCGACCCCAAGCAGGTGAGCGCAGCGCTGCTTGAAGCGTTGAGATAGATCGGTGGTTTGAGCGTCCTGCTTTGCCGGAACAGGCAGAGCGGGACGCTTTTTTATAGTACCGACATGTAAATTACAATCTTGTTAAAGCACAGGAAAGATGGTACAATAACCGCACAGACAATCCATTTTTTGGGGAGGTTGGACAGATGAAATCCATACCCAGAGCAGAACATCCGAGACCGGATTGGCAAAGAAAGAATTGGCTGAACCTGAATGGCGAGTGGGCATTCAGCTTTTCCGAAGCGGAACAGTGCCCGGAGCTGGACCGCACCATTGCGGTGCCTTTTTCCTGGGCGGCTCCCCTCTCCCGAGTGGCGGAGGATCGCAAGGGTACCGGCTGGTACCGCCGCACGGCGCGCTTTGACGCGGAGGGCGAAATCTGGCTGGTGATTGGCGCGGCGGATTATGAAGCGCGCGTGTGGATCAACGGCCACCTTGCCGGGGAGCACAAGGGCGGCTACGGCGAGATTCGTCTAAACGTCACCCCTTATTGGAATAAAGAGGAAGAAAACGAGATCTGCGTTCGCGTCACCGACGAGGACAGGGACAATCAGACCCGCGGCAAGCAGGGCTACGGCGAGATCCGCGGCATCTGGCAGACCGTGTATCTCGAAGAAACCCCCAAGGCGTATCTGCAAAACGCCAAGATCGAAACCAAGTGCGACGGAACCGTGCGCATTGCGGTGGAGATTCAGTCCCCCGACGAGCGCGAAGAGCAGCTGACCGCCGCCTTTGACGGACAGGAGCATACCGCGGCGCTGACGCTTGCGCCCGGCCTCAACTGCGCGGAGCTGACCTTTCAGGTGGAAAATCCCAAGCTGTGGACGCCGGATGAGCCGAACCTCTATGAAGGCGAGCTGCGTTTGGGCAGCGATTGTGTGAGCACTTATTTCGGCCTGCGCGAGATCGGCTATTCCTGCTTCGGCGGGCGCAAGTTCCCGTGGATTACATTAAACGGCAAGCCAATCTATCTCAACGGCACGCTCGACCAGTCCTTCAATCCTAAGGGTTATTTCACCCTGCCCACCGAGCAGGACGTGATCGACGAGGTGCAGCGCCTGAAGGATGTTGGGTTGAACCTTGTGCGCCTGCACATCAAGCCCGAAGAGCCGCGCAAGCTTTATTGGATGGATAAGCTCGGCATTCTCGCCTTTGCGGACATAGTCTGCTATTGGGGCGAGCCGCTGCCGGAAACCCGTGCGCAGTTTGAGCACGAGCTGGATGAGTTCGTCCGCCGGGATTGGAACCATCCGTCCATCATGGCCTGGATCGTGTTCAACGAGACCTGGGGCCTGTTTGACAAGGCGAACGGCGAGCATAACCGGCAGTATTCGCCCGATACGCAGGAATGGGTGCGCAGTATGTACCGCCGCGTCAAGGGAATGGACGATACGCGCATCGTGGAGGATAACTCCGCCTGCAACTACGACCATGTGGAGACGGATATCAACACCTGGCACTTCTATCTGAACGGCTACATGACCGTCAAGGAGCACATCGATACCGCCGCCAAGGGCGGGCATGAGGGCAGCGGCTGGAACTTCATCGGGGAAAACCGTGCGCCTAACGTGCCGCTGATGAACTCCGAGTGCGGTATGGTCTGGGGCGTGCAGGACAGCGCCGGCGACAGCGACCTGGCCTGGCAGTACCACTATATGCTCAACGAATATCGCCTGCACGAGAACATCTGCGGCTTTGTGTTCACAGAGTTCCATGACGTCATCAATGAATTCAACGGCTATTACCGCATCGACAACCAGAAGAAGAACTTCGGCTACGATGCGCTGGGCATGGGGATGCAGCTCAAGGAGCTGCACGCAGCGGATTTCATCGCCTATGACGCGCCGCCCTGCCGCACCATCGGCAGCGGCGAGGAAGCCGAAACTCCTATCTATTATTCCAACCTCGGCGGCGCGCCCGCAGGAAGCAAGCTGACGGTGGAATGGTTCCTGCACGGTGTGCACGGCTATTATGAGCAGGGCAGCCGTGAGTTCGTCTCGAACGGTGACGGTCTAATGGATTTGGGCAAGGTTACCGTGACGATGCCGGAGCTTGCCGATACCGCGGCGCTGACCTTCCGGCTGGTCTGCGGCGGCAAAGTGCTCTCCCGCAACTTCTGCACCTTCGATGTTCGCGGCCCGCGTGCCTGTGCGGCCTATGTCCGCCCCTGCAACTATGCCGAAAAGCATTTTGCCAACGATTGGCAGGCGCTTTCCGGCCACAAGGTGTGCGGTGTGGGCGAGGGCAGCTTCGTCTACGAGATTCCGACGGAGAGCTTTGACGAGTTCGACCGCGTGGAGCTGCGCTTCGAGGCGAGCGCCAAGATGCAGCTCAAAAAGGACGCCAACGGCGCGGTGGAGCAGCAGGAAGGCGCGGATTTCATGGCGGGCTACCGCATGGATCCCGGTGAGAACCATAATTCCTATTTCATGACCGACGAAAAGCTCTTTCCCTCGACGCTCACGGTGCTGGCGGAGGGAGAAAAGGTATTCGAGCAGCAGCTGCCGGACGATCCGGCGGACTGCAACGGCGTGCTCTCCTGGCACTACCAGACGCGCGACCGCTATCTGGACGAGGCGGGCAGCTATGGGTATCTGATGATCGTGCCCATCGGCGGAGAAGCACTGAAAAAGGCCAAGGAAAAGGGCAAGCTCCGTGTGGAGCTGAAGTGCGATGCGGGCGGTTTGGCCATCTACGGCCGCAACGCGGGACGCTTCCCCATGGATATCGAGATCCTGCCGAAGTTGTGATCCGGCAAAAGAACGCTGGGATGAAAGGGCGGAAATTCCCGCTCTTTCATCCTTTTAACGTAAAATAGGGTGGGAGGAAACATGAAGATCCTACATACATCGGACTGGCATCTGGGGCTGGAGTTTTTCGGCGTGGACCCGACGGCGGATCAGCAGCACATGATCGGGGAGATTGTGCGCATTGCGCGGGAGCAGCAGGCGGGCGCGGTGATCGTGGCGGGGGATATTTTCGATCGCGCGGTCGTTGCGCCGGACGCCATTGCGCTGTATAACGATGCGATGCGCGCGCTTTGCCTGGAGCTGGGGCTACCGGTTGTGCTGATTGCGGGCAACCACGACGGCGCGGCGCGGCTTTCCACGCTCAGCGATCTGCTGCGCGGCGCGGGGCTGTATATCGCCGGGCGTGTGACGACGGAGGAGATGCAGGCCGATCTGGGGGATACCGTGATTCATCTGCTGCCCTATGTCTATACCGATGACGTGCGGCAGGCGTATCCCGCCCGCAGAGAGGAGATCGCTTGCGCAGCGGATGCGATGCGCGTCGTACTGGAAGAGCGCAGGCCCCCTAAGGACGGAAAGCGGCACATCCTGGCGGCGCACTGCTTTGCAGCGGGCGGACAGGCCGGGCAGAGCGACCGCGCTGCGGCGGTCGGCGGCTCACTGGCAGTTCCTGCGGAGTGGTTTTCGGCCTATGATTATGTCGCGCTGGGACATCTGCACCGGCCGCAGACGCTGGGCGGCGGTAAGCTGCGCTATTCCGGCACGCCGATGTGTACTTCCTTTGCAGAAACCGACGTGCCGCGCAGCGTTACGATTGTCGATACCAACGACATGAGTCTGAAAGAGGTGCCCGTGGAGCCGCTGCACGTCATGCGGACGCTGCGGGGCACGAGGGAGAAGCTGTGCGAAGGATCGTCGCAGGACTATCTGCGGCTCATCGTGACGGACGAATTCCCGACCGCGCCGGTGCAGGAAGCGCTGCGCCGCACCTATCCCAACGCTTTGCAGATCGACTGCGGGATGCAGATTGCTGCCAGTGCGCGCACCGGCCTTACGTTGGAGGAGGTGCGTGCGGATTCGCCGCTGGACGTGGCGGAGAAGTTTTATCTAAACAGAACGGGGCGCGAAATGGACGACGAAATGCGCGCCTGGTTCAGACAGGCCATTGAGGACGCGGAAAGGGAGGGCTGAGCTGTGCTGCCGGAAAAACTCATCATCGAAGCCTTCGGGCCGTATCGGGACAGGCAGGTTGTGGATTTCACGCTCTTTTCCGACCGGTTCCTGATCTGGGGCGAGACGGGCGCGGGCAAGACCGCGCTGCTGGACGCCATGACCTGCGCGCTTTACGGCAAGGCAAGCTCGGCCGAGCGCGGCGGAATTTACGAGCTGCGCTGCCAGATGTCCGATCCGCAGGCCGAAACGCTGGTGGATTTCACCTTCTCCGTCGGCGGGCGGCGGTATCGCTTCTGGCGCAGGCTGCGTCCGCTGCGCCGCCGCAAGAAGGAGCCGGAGGACGATGTGCGCAAGAACTATGCGTTGGAATGCGGCGCGCTGGCGCTGGAAGAGACCGGCGAAGAACGAAATCTTGCGGAAAACGCCAAGCCCACCGCGCAGGAGGAGGCCGCCAACCGCGTCATCGGCATGGGGTACAGCCAGTTTGTGCAGGTCATGGTGTTGCCGCAGGGCAAGTTCGAGCGCTTTTTGACCGCTGAATCCGCCGAAAAGGAGCAGATTTTGCGCAATATCTTCCGCACCGATCGATTTAATGCCTATCAGGAAAAGCTGGCTGCTCTTTATCGCAAACGCGACACAGTGCTGCGGGAGAGGGAGCAGCAGGTGGCGGGGCGTTGGTCGGCCTATCAGGTGAGCAGCGCAGAAGAGCTGCGCGCGCAGATCGAGGGCGACCGCGTGACGCTTGTGCGGGAGGAAACGCAGGAGCAGGCGGCGCGCCAAGCCTACGAGCAGTGCAGCGGGGAAGCGCAGCGGGCGCAGAAGCTTTCCGAAGCCTTTGACCGTACAGATGCGGCTGACAAGCGGCTGAACCTCCTGCTTGAAAGGGAGCAGAAAATGCGCGATGCGGCGCTGCGCGTGGATGCGGCTGAGCGTGCGTTGGAAGTCCGCCCCAGGGACACAGCCTGGCAGGACGTGAAATTCCGGCTGGCGCGCGCGGAGCAGAGTTTGGTTCAGGCGGAGCAGGATACGCTTGCTGCACAGCAAGCTGCGGAAGCTGCCGCGCAGAAGCTTGCCGCGCTGGAACAGGAAAAATCACAGGCGGAAGCCATGGCAGCCGAACGAGAAGAGCTTTCCGCACGTCTGCCGGAATTGATCGAACTAGCTGCCGCGAAAGAAACACAGAAAACCGCGCTGCGTTTGCTGCCCCCCGCGCAGCGTGCCTTCGATCAGCTGGGGGAACAGGTCAGGCGCGATGCGGAGCGGCTGCGTGCTCTGCGCGAGGAAATGCGCGGGCTGGACGAGCAATACCGCTCCAGGCTTCCGCAACTGCAAAGCCGGTGCGACGAATGGTCGTCCGCACGGCAGAAAAAAGAGCAGCTGGAAAAGCTGACAGAGGAGCTGCAAAGGGTTCAGGCCGAGCGGGAAGCGCTGGAAAAACAGCGGGAAGAGCGACGAGAAGCCGCGCAAATGCGGGAGCAGGAGGAGATGCAGTGTTCGGAAGAATATTTCAGCAACGCCGCTGCGGAGCTTTCCAAGCGCCTGACCGACGGCAAGCCCTGCCCAGTCTGCGGCAGCATCCATCATCCCAACCCCGGCATCAGCAAGGGCTATGGCAGCGCGCGGGAACGCTTTATTCAGGCTCGAAGGGCGTATAAGGAAGCACGGGAAGCGCAGGACAAAGCGTCCGCCGCAGCGCAGGGCGCGTTGGAGCGCGAAAACGTGCTGCTCCGGCAGAGGGATGCCGCGCGCTTGGAGGCAGAAAAGCTCCCTTACGATGCGCAGGCAGAGCACAGCGCGCAGCAGAGTCTGAAAATCGCGCAGGAGCAATCGGAAAAATGGGAGAGCTTGCAGCGGGAAGCCGTTGAATTGGAGAAAAACGCGCCCATCATGGAGACGAAGCTGGAAAACGCGAGGCAGGGGTTGGAGGAAAGGCAGCGGGAGAACGACCGCGCAGCCGCCCGTGTGCTGGAATGCGAAAAGCGCGTTGGTGACGAAACGCGCCCGGCGGAGGAAATCCAGACGCGCATCCGGGCGATCCTAGACGCATTGGAGAAGCGGGAAAAAGCGTTGACTGCCGCGCAGCAAGCCGATCAAACCGCGCGTCGCGACGAAGCGTTGGCCGCTCAGCGCCGCACGGAAGCTGAAAAGCAGCGCCGCGCCCTGACGGAAGAAGAAATTGCCACCCGCAAAGCACTGGACGACGAACTTGCCCGCTGTGGATTTGAGACGGAGGAAGCTTATCGCGGCGCGCTGATGGAGCGCGAGGACGCGGCGGCGCTGCGCGGACAGGTGCAGACCTACAACCAATCGCTGCACGCTGCGCAGGAAGAGGCCAACGCTGCGGCGGAGGCCGTGGCCGGGCAGCAGCGGCCGGAGCTGCAAAGCGCGCTCGATCGGCAGGCGGAAAGCCTTGCGCGCCTGAACGAAGCGGCGGCGGCCTGCGGAGCACAGCGCGCGCTCATCGCCCGCAAAGAAAAGCTGTTGGACGAAAACGAGGAAGAGAGCAAAAAGCTTGTGGAAGAGCGCCGCGCGGCGGACAAGATGCACGCCTTTGTGGATTGCTTCGCCGTCAACAAGGGGCTCACGCTGTCCAGCTTTGTGCTGCAAGCGATGCTGGGTGCGGTGGCGGAACAGGCAAATCGTTTGCTTGAAATGGTGCACGGCGGCAGATACCGCCTCTCCATCCGCGAGGGCGGCGTGCAGAACAAACTGGACGGGCTGGAGCTTTCGGTGCAGGACGCCTATTCCGGCGGGGAGCGCGCGGTGCGCACATTGTCCGGCGGGGAGAAATTCCTCGTGTCGCTGGCGCTTTCACTGGGGCTTTCTTCCGTGGTGCGCGCGCAGGCGGGCGGCGTGCGGATGGAGGCGATGTTTATCGACGAGGGCTTCGGCACGCTCGACCCGCGCTCGATTCAGGATGCACTGGATGTGCTCTCCTGCATCGGCAGCGGCGGGCAGGTGGGCATCATCTCCCATGTGGACGCGCTGCGTGAAACCATCGCTCAAGGCATCGAGGTGAAAAAGGGCGAGCACGGCAGCCGCATCGTGCAGGTGGTCTAGCGCCTTGCAATTCTTTACAAAACCATGTATCCTAAAAGGCGGAAAACGGACCTCAAAAAAAGGAGGCAGTGGATATGGCGATCTCGGTATTGAATGAAGAGAAGATCTTCAAGCTCGATGCGGGCTCTTCCAGCTATGTGATGGCGGTGATGGGCGGCGGACGGCTGATCCATCTGTATTATGGCGCGCGCATCTCGGACAGCCGGGTGAAATTCCTGGCCCAAGAGCGCGGCGTGGCATCCTTCTGGGCGATTCCTGCCGGAGAAGCGGACGAGTTCTCCACGGATGTGATGCCCATGGAATATTCCGGCGCGGGCACGGCGGACCTTCGCCCCGCGGCGATTGCCTCGGTGGATGAGGAAGGCGACAATGTGACGGATCTGTTGTTCGATTCCTATCAGGTGATCGAGGGAAAGCCTGATTATTCCGTCCTGCCGCACACCTATCTCAACGACGGCGACGGCGCGCAGACCCTGAAGATCACCCTGCGCGACAAGGTAAAGGATCTCTGCGTGGATCTTTATTACACCGTTTTCGACTTCTCCGGCGCGATCGCCCGCTGGACGGTGATCCGCAACGAGGGCAAGCAGGCGGTGAAGCTCACCCGCGCGATGAGCGCCTCCCTGCAATTCCCGGATAAGGACTTCGATCTGATCCATCTGCACGGCGCATGGGCGCGTGAGTTCAATGTCGAGCGCACGCCGGTTATGCACACCACGCAGTCGGTACAGTCCTTCCGCGGTTCTTCTTCGCATCTGCACAATCCCTTCGCCGTGCTGGCGCGCAAGGATGCGGGCGAGGACAGCGGCGAGGTTTACGGCCTGAGCCTGATCTATTCTTCCAATTTCCTGATCGAAACCGATGTGGATGCGTTCGATACCCTGCGCGTCAACGCCGGCATCAACGACCGCGCCTTTGCCTGGACGCTTCAAAGCGGCGAATCCTTCGCAACGCCCGAATGCGTGCTGGTTTATTCCGACAAGGGCCTGGGCGAGATGTCCAGAACCTACCATAAGCTCTATCGCAGAAATCTTGCACGGGGCAAGTACCGCGACAAGGCGCGCCCGGTGCTGCTCAACTCCTGGGAAGGCGTTTATATGGACTTCACGGGTGAAAAGCTCAAGTCCATGGCCAGGAGTGCGGCCAAGCTCGGCATCGAGCTGTTCGTACTGGATGACGGCTGGTTCGGCGCGCGCAATGACGATACCTGCGCGCTGGGCGATTGGGTGGTCAATGAAAAGAAGCTCGGCTGCACCATGAAGCAGCTCGTGGACGATATCCGCGCCGAAGGGATTGAGTTCGGCCTGTGGTTTGAGCCGGAGATGATCTCGCCCGACAGCGACCTCTACCGCGCGCATCCCGATTGGTGCCTGCACCAGAAAAAGCGCGCCCCCTCGCTGGGCCGCCATCAGCTGATCCTTGACATGACCCGCAAGGACGTGCGGGATTATGTGGTGGATATCGTTTCCTCCGTGCTGTCCTCCGCCGATATTCGCTATGTCAAGTGGGACATGAACCGCAACATGGCGGAGGTCGGCTCGGCGCAGCTGCCGGCGGAGCGCATCGGTGAAATCTATCACCGCTATATTCTCGGCGTTTATGAGGTGATGGAGCGCATCACTTCCGCCTTCCCCGACGTGCTCTTTGAGTCCTGCTCGGGCGGCGGCGGACGCTTTGACGCGGGCATTCTCTACTATATGCCCCAGAACTGGACCTCGGATGACAGCGACGCGATCCAGCGCCTGAATATCCAGTACGGCTGCTCGATGGTTTATCCGCCGTCGGTCATGACCTGCCATGTCTCTGCCGTGCCCAACCATCAGGTGGGCCGCATCACGCCCCTGCATACCCGCGCCAACGTCGCTATGCAGGGCAGCTTCGGCTATGAGCTGGACATGGAAAAGCTCACCGAGGAAGAGAGGAGCGAGGTTGCTGCGCAGATCGTCGAATACAAAAAGATGCGCGATATCGTGATCACCGGCTCGTTCTACCGGCTGATTTCGCCCGTGAACAGCAATGAATATGCCTTTGAGCAGGTCTCCGAGGACGGAAGGACCGTCATCCTGACCTATGTCAAGAAGCTCAACAACCCCAACCCCGCCGTGCGCCGCGTGCGTTTGAAGGGACTGGAGGCTAACGCACAGTATGTCTGCGAACAGACCGGGCTCGAAGTTTCCGGCGACACGCTGATGAACGCCGGCGTCAACCTGCCGGATACCAGGCAGGACTTTGATTCCGTGCGCTGGGTGTTTACCCGCATTTGATGCGCAACCGACAGAAAGAAGGCGCAGTGCCCATGGATCTTCAGCAGCTGATCGACAGCCATCACCGCATCGTGTTCTTTGGCGGGGCGGGTGTTTCCACCGAAAGCGGCATTCCGGATTTCCGCAGCGTGGACGGTTTGTACCATCAGAAATACGCTTATCCGCCCGAAACCATACTAAGTCATAGCTTTTTTGTGGAGCATTCGGAAGAATTTTATCGCTTCTATCGCGACAAGATGCTGCCGCTGGATGCAAAGCCCAACGCTGCGCACAAAAAGCTGGCCGAGATGGAGCGCACGGGCAAGCTTGTCGCCGTCGTGACGCAGAACATCGACGGTCTGCATCAGGCGGCAGGCAGCCAACGGGTGTATGAGCTGCACGGCTCAATCCACCGCAATCACTGCCTGCGCTGCGGCAGGTTCTACGACGCAGCGTTCATCCGGGATTCTGAGGGTGTGCCGCATTGCGAATGCGGCGGCATCGTCAAGCCCGACGTGGTGCTCTACGAAGAAGCACTGGATGACGAAGTGGTAGAGGGCGCGATCGATGCCATCGAATGCGCCGACCTGATGATCATCGGCGGCACGTCGTTGGCGGTCTACCCCGCTGCCGGGCTGCTGCAGTATTTCCGCGGTGACACGGTGGTGCAGATCAACCGCGATCACACCTCCTATGATGCGAGAGCCACGCTTTCGCTGCACGAAAGCATCGGCAAGGTGCTGGGCGCTATCCGCGTATAAAAATATATCATGGCAGTAGTATGACGTATGTGTTATCAGGGGAACGATCCCGATAGAAAATGATTACAGAGTAGGAGGTGAACAAAATGGAGAACGACGAAATGACGACACCCGAACTCAAGTCCTTTCTCGAAACCCTGGCAAAGCTGGTAGAAGCAACCGCAAAAGATGCCCAGGACGCAGGGCGAATCATCCGCGAATCGATCCCCGAGTAAAAAAGGTTTCATCAACTTCTAATCGTGCGGACACGATCCCCAAAAACGGAGGAGGCATTGAGCCTACCCTCTCACATCCTCTATTTTGCCAAAGGGCAAGGAGAAGCTAAAATAAAAGGCCCCGTTTGCAGAAATGAACTGCACCCCATTTGTTAGACAGTATGATATACTATCTAACAAGTGGGGT
>CAJJNQ010000005.1 GCA_905193155.1 uncultured Christensenella sp. | reverse complement strand
ATGCCTTTGCGCGCATCCGTAAATGCGGCGCGGCTGTGGCTGTGGTCTACGAATCACCGCACCGGGTCAAGCGGTTGATTGCGGATGTGCGGGAGGCGCTATTCAACCCTCGCCTTTCGCTCAGCTGCGATCTGACCAAGCTGCACGAGCTGACGCTGCGCGGCCCGGCCGACGAGGTGCTCAGCGCGTTGGAGGCCAATCCCAATGCCGAAAAGGGAGAATATGTGCTGTGCATCGACCTGCATGATCTTCCCGAAGAGGAGGAGCAGGTCGCGGGCGTGTCCGCACAGGGTCTGCTGCTGGAAAAGCTCTTTCAGGGCCTGCGGATGAAGGATGCGGTCAAGCAGGTTTCGGCGCTGCCCGGCTTTTCCCGCAACGAGGTCTATAAGGCTTCGCTGGAGGTGCAGGCATTTCTTGAGGGCGAGAAAGAAGAATAGTTTTTTGCATTGCTGTTTATAGAGGGAGCGGCTTCGGCCGCTCCTTTTGCTTCCCGGTTTGGCGTCGATCCGCTTATGGAACTCGATTCTGTGCGGCGGGGTAGGAAAATTCGAATGATGCGGAAGGGATGCGCCTCTTCAAAACCACAATGTATGATGAACGCTGGAGACTTGCCGCGTTCCGGAGCGGGCGTTTTCCTACGATAAAAGGCATGAAAGCTGCCTTTTTGTTTTTTGGCGTGGCTTTGTTATTTTTCTATCATCAACCGTTACTTTTTTATCTTTTCAAACAGTTGTTGAAAAATTTTATAAAATGTTCTAAGATACTGAAGAGCGAAATTGCGCAGAACCGTACTGCATAGTGAAACAAAACCTCTGAAGGAGGCCTTCTTTAGTTATGATTTCAGCAAGAACTTTCCGCGGCGGTATTCATCCGCTGCACAGCTCCGGCGAGGGCAAGCGGCTCACCGCAGCGCTTCCCGTCGAGCCGATGACCGCACCTAAGACCGTCTGCATTCCGATGGCGCAGCACATCGGCGCGCCCTGCGTCCCCTGCGTCGCGGTCGGCGAGCATGTCAAGCGTGGACAGAAGATCGGGCAGACGCGCTCCTTCGTCTCCGCGCCGGTGCACGCTTCGATCTCCGGCACGGTGACCGAGATTGCGCCGCATCTCGTGGTGGGCGGCAACATGGTTACCTGCGTCACCATCGAGAACGACTTTGCGGACGAATGGGCGGAAGAATGCCTGGCCGAACCGCGCGATCTGGATTCCATCACGGCGGAAGAAGCGCTGAACGCCGTGCTTGAAGGCGGTCTGGTCGGCATGGGCGGCGCGGCGTTTCCGGCGCATGTCAAGCTCTCTCCGCCCAAGGACAAGAAGATTGATTTCCTGCTTGTCAACGGCGCGGAATGTGAGCCCTATTTGACCGCCGACCATCGGCTGATGCTCGAGCAGAGCAAGCGCATCATCGGCGGCATCCGCCTGTTTGCGCGCATTTTGGGCAACCCCCGGTGCATCGTAGGCATCGAGGCCAACAAGCGCGACGCGGCGGAGGTCATGCGGCAGGCGGCGCAGGGCACGAATGTTGAAATCCGCGTGCTGCCCGTCAAATATCCGCAGGGGTCTGAAAAACAGCTGATTCAGGTGCTGGCCGGACGGCAGGTGCCTTCGGGGAAGCTGCCCATGGACGCAGGCTGCGTCGTGGCCAACGTATCATCCGCGGCGGCGGCCTATGATTCCGCTGTGCTGCGCCGCCCTGTCACCGAGCGTGTGCTCACTGTCACCGGCGCGGTGGAGCATCCGCGCAACCTGCTCGTGCGCGTGGGCACGCGCATGGAGGAATTGGTGGAATTCTGCGGTGGATTGAAGCCCGACGCGGATCGCGTGGTTTCCGGCGGCCCGATGATGGGCATTGCGCTGTACGATCTTTCCGTGCCGGTGGTCAAGGGAACCAGCGGCGTGCTGGCGCTCACCCGCGAGCAGACCAACCCCGGCAAGCTCACCAATTGCATCCGGTGCGGTCGCTGCGTGCGCGCCTGTCCCATGCACCTGATGCCGTTTGAGCTGTGCAATGACGTGGAGCGCAACGATTGGCAGGCGGCGGAGCACCACAGCGTGCTTGACTGCATGGAGTGCGGTTCTTGCACCTATGTCTGTCCTGCACGCCGCAACATCACGTCGTCCATCCGCATCGCCAAGCGCCAGGTCATGGCGCTGCGCAAGAAACAGTAAAAGGGGAGGAGAGAGAACATGAGTCAGCTTACGGTATCGCTTTCGCCCCATGTGCGCAGCGGAGCGACGACGCGTAGGATCATGCTGGACGTCTGTCTGGCACTGCTGCCGGCGGTGATCTTTGCGGTCTATTGGTTTGGATTCGGTGTGCTGCTTACGGTGCTGCTTTCCGTGGCGTCCGCGATTTTGAGTGAATTTCTGATGGAAAAGGCGCTCAGGCGCCCCGTGACCATCGACGATGGTTCCGCTGCCGTGACAGGTCTGCTGCTGGCGCTGACACTGCCCGCAGGCACGCCGTGGTATGTGCCGGTGCTGGGTTCGGTCTTTGCCATCTGTATCGCAAAACAGGTCTTTGGCGGTCTGGGCGATAATTTCGTCAATCCCGCGCTGGCGGGGCGCGCATTTTTGCTGGCGTCCTTCCCGGCGGCGATGACCACTTATCCGCTTGTTGCGGACGCAGTGACTTCGGCTACGCCGCTTTCTTCGGAGTTTGCGGGGAGTGTGGACTATCTTCAGGCATTCATCGGCCGCATTGGCGGCTGCATCGGCGAGGTTTCGACGCTGGCGCTGCTCATCGGCGCGGCATATCTGCTCATCCGCCGCGTGATCGATTGGCGCATCCCGCTCAGCTACCTGGGCACCATGGCGCTGCTGACCGTGATCGGCGGGGGCAATGTGCTGGATTCCGTGCTGCTGGGCGGCACGGTGCTGGGCGCGTTCTTCATGGCGACCGACTATGTCACCAGTCCGGTGACTTCCTGGGGGCGCGTGATCTACGGCGTGGGCATCGGTATCATCAACTATACCATCCGCCGCTGGGGCGCTTATCCGGAAGGCACGACCTACGCCATCCTGCTGATGAACATCGCCGCACCGCTGATCGAGCGATTCACGCGGCCGCGCAAATACGGGGAGGTGAAGCGTCATGCGTGACATTTGCAAGATCGCTCTCCGTTTGACCATCCTGATGGTGATCGCCGGTTTGTGCCTGGGCGCGGCGTACACTGTGACCAAGGACCCCATCGCCCGACAGGAAGCCGAGCAGAAGGAAATGGCCAGAAAAGCCGTGCTGGAAGAGGCCGTCTCCTTTGAAGAAGTGCAGCTGACCGATGGCGGCAACGTGCAGGAGTGCTATCGAGGGCTGGACGCTGCGGGAAATCCCTGCGGCTACGCCATGTCGGTCACAGCCAAGGGCTTTGGCGGCGACATTCAGCTCACCGTTGGCGTCAAGGACGGCGTTGTCACCGGTGTGCGCATCGGCACGCATTCCGAAACCCCGGGCCTGGGCGCACGGGCGGCGGAGGAGAAGTTCTACGGCCAGTTCACCGGCAAATCCGGCACGCTTTCGGTCATCAAGACCGGTGAAGCGGGCGATAGCGAAATCAACGCCATCACGGCGGCCACCATCACCTCCACGGCAGTGACCAATGCTGTCAACGAGGCGCTGGACTGCGCTGCCGGGCTGAACTAAAGAAGGGAGGCGTTCATCGTGGCCAAACAGGATCTCAAAAAGATATTCTTCAACGGCATCATCACGGAAAACCCGACCTTCCGGCTGGTGCTGGGCATGTGCCCGACGCTGGCGGTCACCACCAGCGTGCTCAACGGTCTGGGCATGGGACTTGCGACGGCATTCGTGCTGGTTTGCTCCAACCTGGTCATCTCGCTCCTGCGCAATTTCATACCGTCTAAGGTGCGAATTCCTGCGTTCATCGTGGTTATTGCTTCTTTTGTCACCATCGTTCAGTTGGTGCTCAACGCTTTCCTGCCCGATCTTGCATCGAGCCTCGGCTTGTTTATCCCGCTGATCGTTGTCAACTGCATCATCTTCGCCCGCGCGGAAGCCTTCGCGTCCAAGAACGGTCCGCTGGCCTCCATGACGGACGGCCTGGGCATGGGGCTGGGCTTTACTGTGTCGCTGACGCTGATCTCCGCGGTGCGCGAGCTGATCGGTTCCGGCACGCTGCTCGGTTTCCCGGTGCTGGGTGCGAACTATCCCGGCGTGCTGCTGTTCGTGCTGGCGCCCGGCGGCTACATCACCCTTGGCCTTGTGATGGTGGCGTTCAACACCGTCATGGGCAGAATCGACAAGCGCCGCAGGGCGAAAAATGCGGAAAACGATGCGGAAGGGAGTGTGGCCTAAATGAAGGAAAACCTCTGGCTCATCCTGCTGGGAAGCATATTGGTCAACAACTTCGTCATGTCCCGCTTCTACGGCACCTGTCCGTTCCTGGGCGTGTCGAAAAAGGTCTCAACCGCATTGGGCATGGGCGTGGCGGTCACTTTCGTCATGGGTGTGGCGTCGCTGGTGACCTATCTGGTGCAGTATTACATTCTGGTTCCGCTCAAACTGGAATATCTGCAGACCATTGCCTTCATTCTTGTCATCGCGGTGCTGGTGCAGCTGGTCGAAATGGTCATCAACAAGACTTCGCCCTCGCTCTATAAGGCGCTGGGCGTGTATCTGCCGCTGATTACCACCAACTGCGCGGTGCTGGGCGTGACGATACTGAATATCACCGAAAGCTATTCGCTGCTCGGTTCCGTGGTCAATGGCGTGGGCTCCGCGCTGGGCTTTACGCTGGCAATCGTGCTGTTTGCGGGCGTGCGCGAGCGGCTGGAAAACAGCAATATTCCGCCGTGCTTCAAGGGATTCCCGTCCACGCTGATTGCGGCGGGCTTGATGTCTGTGGCGTTCCTGGGCTTCCAGGGTCTGATCTGACGGGAAGGAGGAAGACAAAATGATTGGAGAAATTCTGCTTCCTGCGGCGATTCTGGGCGGCATGGGCGCGCTGTTCGGCGCGGGTCTGGCTTTTGCAGGAAAGAAGCTGGCCGTGCCGGTGGACGAGCGCATTGAGCGCGTCCGCGAATGCCTGCCCGGCGCGGGCTGCGGCGCGTGCGGCTTTACCGGCTGTGACAGCTATGCCGCGGCGGTCGTCAACGACGGCGCGCCGGTGAACTGCTGTCCTGTCGGCGGCGCGAAGGTCGCCAAGGCCATCGGCGAAATCATGGGGGTCGATGCGGGGGATTCCGTCCGCATGGTCGCCACCGTGCTCTGTCAGGGCGATAAGGATCACTGCAAGATCAAATACGAATACGAGGGCTTGATGGAGTGCCGCGCCATGTTCCTGGCCTCCGGCGGCGACAAGGCCTGCAAATACGCCTGCCTGGGGCTGGGCTCCTGCGCAAGGGTCTGCGAGTTCGGTGCGATCACGATTACGGACCGTCTGGTGCACATTGATCCCGAAAAGTGCCGCGGCTGCGGCAAGTGCATGGAGGTTTGCCCCAAGTCTGTCCTGCGCATGGAGCCTTACGGTCTGCGCTCGGTGCTGCGCTGCCGCGCGGTAGAAAAGGGCAAGGCTGTGCGCGACGCCTGCACCAAGGGTTGCATCGGCTGCGGAAAGTGCGAGCGCAGCTGCAAGTTCGGCGCGATCACGATGGAGGATAACCTCCCCGTGGTGGATATGGAAAAGTGCGTCTCCTGCCTGGAATGCGTGCGCAACTGCCCCACCGGCGCCATGACCGGCGATCTATCTACGCGCAAGCACGCGGTAATCGACCAGAGCGCCTGCGTCGGCTGCACGCTTTGCGCCCGCCAGTGCAAGTTCGACGCCATCAGCGGAGCGCTGAAGGAAAAGCACTCCATTGATCCGCAGAAATGCGTCGGCTGCGGCCTTTGCGCAGCAAAGTGCCCCAAGAAGGCCATCACGCTTCAGTAAAAAACATGATTTATGGCTCGTGCGGAACCTCCGCGCGAGCCTTTCTTTGTTGAATTGAGCGCGTTTTTCCTGTATACTGGTGGGGAAAAGAAAGGCGCGCTGCGCCGTTTATTTGGAGGAATTATGAAAAAGATCGCCATCATCGCGCTGGCTGCAATGCTGTTGCTGGCCGGCTGCGCCAAACAGCAGACGAAGCCGGATTCCACTGTGCCCGGCTATTTCGGACAGGGGCAGGAGGTGGACGGCGGCAGCGGAACACAGAAGGAGGCGAATTTGAGCGATATCGCGGTGGAGCGCCGTCAGGAGGACGTTGTGCTGACGCTTACGTTCCGTCAGGGTTTGACGGCAGGAAACCCTGACGCACCGCTGTGCGAAAAGCTGCCGGGGTATAAGGTGGAGCTGCTCACCGCGCCCTCCCGCGTGGTTGTCAAACTTCCGATTTCGCTCTGTGATTTCCTGGGACAGGAATTGGAGCCGATGGGCGAGTTTGAAGGACTCGTCACGCAGGAGACGGACGAAGGGCTGGCGTTATATTTCCAATTTAGTGGGCAGGTGGCCTATAAAACGGAGGAAAAGGGCGGTCAGCTTCAGCTCTCTGTGCGCGCGGACGATGCAAAGAGCGTGGAACAGTATCATGTCAAGCTCATTCGCCATGAGGAAAACGCGGCGCTTGCCGCGCAGTACGGCATGACGCCTGCGCTGTGCGACGACGGCGTGAGCGTCTGCGATCTATCGGCCGGCATGGACTCCATCGAAGAAGCCGATGCGGTCTGTCAGCAGCTCAATGATGCGCTGGAGGCTGCAGGCAGCGACGATACCGCCGAGGTTATTCAGCTCAATTCCGGGGAAGCGCCGCAGTTCACCGAGCCGGTCTCCCGCTCGATGCTCACCATGATGGGTGCGCTCAAGACTGAAAGCGGCGTGGTGGACGGCCAGCTGGTCGCCATGGATGCGCGCTTTCTCTGGTGGCGCGATGAGAACAGCATGCTGATGGCGCGCCCGCAGACCGAAGTCACCGGCGAGGGAAATACCGAAAGCTATGAGGAAATCTGGGTCTATTCGCTGGACGGCAAGCGCGAGCAGCTGATCGACACGGCGTTTTCCTCCGTGCAGAAGGCGGCCTGCTCGGATGACGGGCGGTATATCGCCCTGTTGGAGCAGAGCGATGGCGCGCGGCTGATCTATCTGTACGACTGCAAGACCGATGGGCTGACCTTTCTCTCTGCCGACGGACTGGGCGATTACACCGCTGATTTTGACTGGGGCGACGACGGCGTGCTCTACATCATGTGCGGCGACGATTCCATGCAGCTGATGGCCTATGATCCGGCTGCGGCGCAGGCGGGCGGTGAGGCGATTTACGCCGTTGAAGAGCGCGAGGGAGGCTACGGCAATGTCGGCGCGGCGAACGGCAAGGTCTATTTTAACGATGAATACGGCAATGTATACGCTGTGGATGCGCAGAGCGGTCAGCGCGAGCTGTTCGACATCGCGGACGGCTTTGTGCTTGCGCCGGACGGCAGCTCCATGCTGTTGATCCGCTATGAGGACGGTGAAAACGCCTCCATGGCAACGCTGGTGCTGTGCGATTTGACCAGTGGCGAGCAGGTGCAGATTGCCGGGCGTGCCGCGGTTTCCGACGTGGTGTGGTCGGGCGACAGCCGCGTGCTGCTCTATCTAGTCAGCAATGACGGCGCGGCGGACGCGGAGGATTATCCCGTGCGGCTGATGCGCTATAATCTGGAAGACAGCAAGACCACCGATTTGGGTGCACTGGCCAGCAACTCCATCTTCCAAGGGCGCTCGCGCGATAACGTGATCGTGATGTTCTATCAGAACCGCAACGGATTCTTCGCGCCTGTGACCTACGAGCTGGACCTGACCTCCATGACCGACCACAGCGGCGATGAACTGATCGTGACAGTGGAGGGCGATGAGAATGGCAACTGACCGACGGGTGGAGCTGTCCTCGGTGCGCAACGCGCGCAGTTTAGGCGGATTGCATGCGGCGTCGGGCAGAACGGCGCACGGCGTTTTTTGCCGCAGCGATGTGCCGCTGAGCCTGACGGAGGAGGATATTTGCGTCCTCCGCAGCTACGGAATCACCCATGTGCTCGATCTTCGCTCGGAAGCGGAAGTGCAGGCACATCCTTCTGCTGCTAAGGCTTGCTTTGAATATCTGAACGTTCCACTTCAGGGCGGAGATAAAATCCCGCAGACGCGCGAAGAAGTGCCTGCTTCCTATCTCAACATGACGATGGGAACGACGCAGATGGCTCGGGCAATGCGCTTTCTGGCTGATGCGCCCGACGGCGTGCTCATCCACTGCACGGCGGGCAAGGACAGAACCGGCGTGGTGTGCGCCATTCTGCTGATGCTGGCGGGGGTGACGGACGACGCGATCTGCGAGGATTATGCGCAGACGGAGATCTACATGGAGCCGGTGCTCGTGCAGCTCTGTGCGCAGAATCCCGTGCTGAACTTCGATGCGCTCGTGGCGCGAAAGGAGAATATGCAGGCGTTCTTGATTGCTTTTCGGGAAAAATGGGGCAGTGCGGAAGAATACCTGCGCTATCTCGGGCTGCATCCGGGACAAGTGAATCGCTGGAAAGCAAAAATGACAAAACAGGGGCAGTAAAATGGCAAAGAGCGAATACAATAACGAAGGCCTTTTTCAGGAATATGCAAAGATGTCGCGAAGCCGGTTGGGCCTGTCCGGGGCAGGAGAATGGTCGCAGCTCAGGCCGCTTTTTCCGAAGCTTGAGGGGAAAAAGATGCTTGATCTCGGGTGCGGTTACGGTTGGCACTGTAAGTTTGCAGCGGAGCAGGGCGCTGTGCGCGTATTGGGAATTGATCTGAGCGAGAAAATGATCGAGGAAGCGCGAAGACGCAATGCCGGTGCGGCCATTGAATACTGCGTTTGCGGAATCGAGAAGTATGGGTATCCGGCAGAAGAATGGGACTGCGTGATCTCCAATCTCGCGCTGCATTATATCGCTGATTTGGACGCGGTTTATAAAAAAGTGCAGCAGACGTTAAAACCTGAAGGTATCTTTCTGATTAATATCGAACACCCGACTTTCACGGCGGGCGTTCGGCAGGAATGGGTGTATGCGGAGGATGGAACGCCGCTTTATTGGCCGATAGACGATTATTATCTTCCAGGCGAGCGGGTGGTGAACTTTCTCGGCTGCGAAGTGCGCAAACAGCACCACTCCCTTCAGCAGATTCTGATGGGGCTGCTGAACAACGGCTTTGAGCTGCTGGCGGTCGAAGAAGCGCAGCCGCCGGAAGAGATGATGGAAATCCCCGGCATGAAGGACGAGCTGCGCCGCCCCATGATGTTGCTGGTCAAGGCAAAAAAGAAGGCATAGCAAACCCCCGCTGTCCGTACTTTTGACGGGCAGCGGGGGTTTTAAGATTATGGAAGAAAATCAGCCGCGCGGCGTGCCGTCGTCATCTTCTTCGGGAACGGAAGGCGCTGGCGTGGGGGAGTAGGACGGGAAGATATTGCCGCCTGAAGAAGTTCCGTCGTCGGGATAATCCGGATAGGCGGCGCCGCTGTGCAGCGAACAATACATCTCCTGCGGCAGCAGCCCGCTCTCCAGTGCAAGCCGGAAGGCTTCGGCGTTTTCATAGCCGCGGATGCCGTGCGGGAACAGCGCGAGGAATTTCTCATCCTCCATGTCGTCGCAGCCCCAGCTGGAGGGCACGATCTGATAGGAAACATCCTGTGCATTCGTCAGGCAGCCTGCCGTGGCGAACAGCCCGCTCGTCGTGTCGGTGGAAACCGTGACGTGCAGATCACAGGTCTCGGTGGGAATGCTGTCCGCATGGCACCAATCCGTGGTGGGCGGATAATCCGCGTCCGCTTCGCAGGCAGCGGTGGCGAGTTTGCCGGTCAGGGAGCAGAGCGTGACCTTCGTCAGCCCCAAATCACTGGGATCCGCATCGATGATGGGCTTGTTTTCCAGCTCATAGGCTTCGTGCAGGCGCTGCATGATGGTCTGCCAGATGGGGGCGGCTTCCTTACCGCCCGTTGCGCCGCGATAGAGCGACTTAAACTCATCGTGACCGACCCAGACCGCGCCGCTGTAATAAGGCGTCAGGCCCGCAAAGAACACGCTCTTGTAGTCGGAGTGCGTGCCGGTCTTGCCCGCAACCGTCATGCCCTTGATGCGTGCGGCGGTACCGGTGCCGCTGTTGACCGCGTCGGTGAGCATATCAATCAGCATATAAGCCGTGCCGGGCTTGAAGGCCTGGCTTTGGCTCTGCGCCTGCTTAAGCTTCATGTCGAGAATCACGTTGCCGTTTGCGTCCGTGATGCGGGTAAAGGTCAACGGCTTTTGGTAGACGCCGCTGTTGCCGATGGTGCCGAAGGCTTCCGCCATTTCGGCCACGGTGATGCCGGAGGAGCCAAGCGCAAGACCCGCACCGTCGGCGTTGATGTGGTCGGGGTCAATGCCCAGCTTTTCCAGATAGGAGACGCTGTTTTCGATGCCCACCTTGTCCATCAGCGTGTTTGCCGCGACGATGTTGAGCGAGGCGCGCATACCGGCGCGCAGCGTCACCATGCCGGGATATTTTTTTGACGAAGAATTGGAGGGATATCCCTTGGAGGATATCCAGCCCTCGATCGGCACGGGCAGGTTGGAGCTGACCGACGCGGGCGAATAGCCCATGTCCAGCGCAGGGCCGTAAACCGCCAGGGGCTTGATGGACGAACCGACGGGCATGTTGGCGCTGGTGGCGCGGTTGAGCACGCGGAACTGTGTCTGCGGCGTGCGTCCGCCCACGACGGCGCGCACTTCGCCCGTGCGATAGTCGTAGATCACGCAGGCTGCCTGGGGCTGCTCCGCCTGCGTAGACTTGGCGTAGCTGTCGGAAGGATCAGCCAGCTCCGGATAATCGTCCCAGTTGTAGAGCACATCCTCTGCAATCTTCTGGGCGATGGGGTCGATGGTAGAGTAAATGTGGTAGCCGCCGGTTTGGATCTCGGAGCGGATCTTTTTGCGGTTATCGCTGTTGTCCTCCATACCGCGGTCGGCCAGCAGCTCAGTCACGGCGTCGTCGAGCACGGTTTCAACCGCAGAGGGCATGTCGTAAAGATCGTTGACCGTGGAGTGTTCCACCACATTGAGCGTATCGTTCAGAGCCGCCTCGTACTGTTCCTTGGTGATGAAGTTGTTGTCATACATGCACTTGAGCACATAATCCGTGCGGTCATCCGTATTGCTCGGCTGACCCGCACCGTAATAGTTGCGGCGGGGGTTGTATTTGGTGGGGTTTCGCGTGATGGCGGCCAGCGATGCGCATTCGCGCAGCGTCAGCTCGCTCAGGTCCTTGTCGTAATAGTCCTTCGCCGCGGCCTTGACGCCGTAGTTGCTCTCGCCCAGCGGGATGGTGTTGAGATACCATTCCAGAATTTGATCCTTGGAGTATTTCTTTTCCAGCTCGACGGAAAGATATGCCTCCTGAATTTTGCGCTTGTAGCTTTGCTCGGTGGAGAGCAGCTTGTTCTTGACGAGCTGCTGGGTGATGGTGGAACCGCCCTGCGTGGAGTTGTTTTGCAGGTTGGACACGAAAGCGCCGATGATGCGCTTGATGTCAATGCCATTGTGGGTGTAGAAGCGTGCGTCCTCGACCGCCACAAAGGCCTTAGCCAGCTGATCCGGAATCTCGTCAAAATTTGCCCAGATGCGGTTTTCCGACCCGCGGTAGGCGGTGATCAGATCGCCGTTGCAGTCGTAGATAAAGGAGGTCAGGTTCTGGGTTTCGATCTTTTCCACGTCCAGCTCCGGCGTGGTGTCGTAATAGGCCTTAGCAACGCCCATCACCAGACCGAATCCGCCCATGCCCATCACAAGCACTACGACCAGCAGCAGCGCCACCGTCGTGCACAGCACGGAGAGTATGTAGTTCGGCTGCCGGTCACGCGGCTTAAAGAGTGAAAAGGACCTGCTTTTTTTCTTATCGTTTTTATGTTGAGTTGGGTTTTTCTGCATGAAGGTTCCTCCCGGATGCGATACTTGCATAAACATTTATCAATTCGCCGCGCAGGGCGGCAGTTCCTTCTTTTGGTGCAGGCAGAAGGAGAGAGGAGCGTGCGGAGTGAAGAAAAAAACAAGAACCGTGCTGGGGATTATGATCGTATTTGCCATTTCTTGCACGGTGTTCGGCTTTGCGATGGAACGAAATCTGCGCCCCATTGTGCTCAGCACGGCGGAATCCCGCGTGCGTGCGATTGCATTGGATGCGGTCAACAGCGCCATCGCGCGGAACTTAAGCGGCGTGCAGTATGACGATCTGATCCGCCTCAGCCGCGACAGCGAAGGGCGAGTCACTTCCCTTTCCGCAGACGCGGTGGGGATGAACCGCTTATCCACGCAGATCGCGCTGACCGCGCAGCAGTACATTGCGGATATCGGCGACCAATCGCTGCGCATCTCGTTCGGTTCGCTCACAGGCAACCCGCTGTTGGCGGGGCGTGGGCCGGAGATGCTCGTCAAGGTGATCCCGGTAGGTGCGGTTTCGTCGGAGTTCATCACGGAGTTTCAGAGCGCAGGCATCAACCAGACGCGGCACAAGGTCTATATCCGCATCCGTGCGGTCATGCGCATCGTGATCCCCACCGGCGCGAGCAAGGTCGAAGTCACGGCGCAGGCACCGGTGGCGGAAACCGTGATCGTCGGGCAGGCCCCGCAATCCTATGTCAATGTCGAAAGTCGGGACGATCTGCTCAACCTGCTGCCGGACGCGGATCTCGGCGGAGAATAGAACAGATTTTACCTACCTATTACCCAAAACGAGCCTGAAATCCTTCGCGTTTCCCTTTACGCAGGGGCGTAAACTATGGTATAATAAGCAGTAAAGCAGTTTACGAAAATTCTCGGGAGGGATTTTAAGTATGTCCGGACATTCCAAGTGGCATAATATTCAGATGAAGAAGGGCAAGACGGACGCTGCCAGAGGCAAGATCTTCACCAAGATCGGCCGCGAGATCGCCATCGCCGTCAGGGCGGGCGGCCCCGACCCGGCGCTGAACTCTAAGCTCCGCGATATCATCTCCAAGGCGAAATACAACAACATGCCCAACGACAACATCAACCGCTCCATCAAGAAGGCGGCGGGCGAAGGTCAGGGTGAAAACTACAAGGAAGTCACCTACGAGGGTTACGGCCCGGCCGGCACCGCGATCATCGTCGAGTGCATCACGGATAACCTCAACCGTACCGCGTCCGATGTGCGCCACTGCTTTGAAAAGCACGGCGGATCCATGGGTGCGACCGGCTGCGTCTCCTGGATGTTCGACCGCAAGGGCGTGATCCTGATCGAGGCAGAAGGTCTGGACGAGGACGAAGTGATGATGGATGCGCTGGAAGCGGGCGCTGCCGACTGCGCGCTGAACGACGGCGTGTTCGAAATCACCACCGAGCCCAACGATCTGGATGCGGTCCGCACCGCGCTGGAGGGCAAGTACACCCTGGTTTCCGCCGAGGTCAGCATGATCCCGCAGAACACCACGGATCCCGCGGGCGACGACCTGGAGCGCCTCCAGAAGATCCTCGACATGCTCGACGATCTGGACGACGTTTCCGAAGTCTACCACAACGCCAACCTGCCTGAGGAGGAAGAGGAGGACTAATTCTCCCGTTTCTCTTGTGCAAAAATAGAAACAGGAACCTGCTCCGCATTCGGAGCAGGTTCCTGTTTGCTTATTGGAGCTTGTGACCGCACTTGGGACAGAAATTACTCTCTTGGGGAACTTTTGCACCGCATTTCCAACAAAAATTGATTTCATCGCGTGGTTGGACAGACTGAGACTCTGATTGAGAAATTTCTAAATGGGGTTGGGCAGGTGTCAGCTGGGTTTGAGGAGGATCGGGTTGAGATTGAGCAAGTTCTGCTTGTGTCTGGATAGACTCAGACTGTGATTGAGTAGGCTCAGAATGGGATAATGAAGAAGGCTTAGGTTCTTGGCTTTGTTCATTATAGCCCTTTGTTAGTATGAAAAATCCTACATTTGCCCATACTATTATGGGAGAAAGAGAAGCTTTTTCAAGAATACCGAATGCATTAAGAATAAGACATACAACAAAAACAATAATTGCATCAACAACAATGATTCGTGCTGCACGCTGTTTTGCAATTGGCTTTGTAAAAATTGCATAACGCATAATTAGAATAGGAAGAAGGTGGATGAGAAATGTAACAAAGGCTCCTAAAAGAAGATTAGCTCCAAAGGTAGACCATAGAGACTGCACGGATGAATTTGGGATATTCAGACTAGATAGAACGGACTTAATGTCTTTGAAAAAGGGACTACTCGATGGGACGTTTGTTTGAAAAGTAATCAAGTAACCATTTTCAATACATACATAGTTTGTCATAGACACCTCGAAATCATATGTATCATTTTTCTCTGTGGATAGATATTTATAGAATCGCCTTCCATTGATATACACACTTTGATTGAATATTTCTTTTCCACCAGGAAGCTCTTCAATGTCTTCGGGAGATAAATCAGAAAAATCTAAAGAATCTCTAGATATAGATCCACGTTCGGAGGCTGGGATAGATGACCAAAGGTCATAGCTTCCAAAGAAAAAAAGAAATCCTTCATCTTCATTTGAGACGAAGCGAGTCCGGAGAATCTTTCGCGGTTTAGAAAGGCTCTCTTGAGTCCAGTTTTCTGGAACAGTGAAAGTTGCGCCAGAAACCGAGTCTGAATAAATAAAAGAATCGGTGTGGTGTGGGGCTGGGGTTAATATCGGGGCCTCTTGAAAATAAATACTATCTATTATATTTTGGAACATCTGTTCATCTTCTGAAGAGAATGAGCCAGTATAAAAACGACAAGCAATGCTTACTCCGTGATTACGATATATTGTATAATATTGTATTGCAGGGATAAACCCAGAATCATATGGTATTTTGAGAGTATATTTTAGAAACTTCGTTTGAGAATGCTTGTATAAACTAGTGCCAGTAACAGTGATGCCTTCTTCTGAAAAAGTATCCTTACTAGCAGAAGCTAACATTTTAAGTGCGGTGTCGTTAACCGTATTGAAATCATTAGAATTTTCCTCTTTAGACAACGTTAGAACGAGTTCTTTGTCAAAATCTTTATTAAAAGCATACAAGGAACAATTAGCACTTTCAAGCATACCTTGAAAGTCATCCTGAGTATATCCAAATTCAGTGATTAGCTCGCTGCTGGCGGAATCTTTTGTCACTACATAATAGTCCATTGGAATATCAAGTCTAAATTTAGCATCGGGTATTTGATAAGTTGTTGAACTTGTAGCAGAGACACTTTCGGAGAGAATGACGATAAGAAAAATGCTCAGAATAAAGGATAAAAGCTTTTTCACTGTTAGACCTCTTTCGACTTTTATAAATACATAGAAGTGTACCATCATAACACGAGAAAAGCAATATGGAATACACAAAAACCCGCACGAATAGATGAAATATACTTCTATTCGTGCGGGGTTTCTTGAATTTACTCTTCCTCGATCTTAGTGACTTGGATGTGCAGCTCGTCCAGCTGCTTCTGGGTCACGACGGAGGGGGCGTCCATCATCACGTCCTGCGCGTTTTTGTTCATCGGGAACGGGATGATCTCGCGGATGGAGCTCTCGCCGGCTAGCAGCATGACCATGCGGTCCACGCCGGGGGCAATGCCCGCGTGCGGCGGTGCGCCGTAGCAGAAGGCGTTGTACATGGCGGGGAATTTCTTCTTGACGTCTTCTTCACCCAGGCGAACCAGCTCGAAGGCCTTGATCATGATCTCCGGGTCATGGTTACGAACTGCGCCGCTGGACAGCTCCACGCCGTTGCAGACCAGGTCGTACTGGTTGGCGTAGATGGTCAGCGGGTCGATCTCGCCCCTTTCGGCCTTGAGCAGCACGTCCATGCCGCCGTTGGGCATCGAGAAGGGGTTGTGGCAGAACTCCAGCTCGCCGGATTCATCGCCGATTTCGTACATCGGGAAGTCCACAATCCAGCAGAATTCGTAGCGCTCCTTGTCCATGTGGCCCTCGCAGGCACCGCCGAAGGTCTTAATCATAACGCCTGCGGACTTGACGGCCTGTTCGCCGCCCGCCACCACGACCAGCGTGTTGGGCGCAAGAGACACGAGCTTGGCAAGCTCGTCCTTCATGCCGGAGACGAACTTGGCGATACCGCCGGCAATTTCGCCCTTGTCGTCCACCTTGAACCAGTAGCCCTTGGAGCCGGACTGCACCTCACAGTCGGTGAGCAGCTTTTCGATCTGCTTGCGGGTGAGCTTGCAATCGGAAATGTCGATAAGCTTGACGGTCTTGCCGTGCAGCGGCTCGAATTCGCTGTCCGCAAACAGGGCGGTCGCGTCCTTGCAGGTCAGGTCGATGCGCAGGTCGGGCTTGTCGGAGCCGTAGGTCTCCATCGCCGTCTTGTAGGGAATCTGGCGGAACGGCGCGGAAGAAGCGATGTTGTAGGTGCCGAACTTGGCAAAGATGGGGGGCAGCACGTCCTCCAACACGGCAAACACGTCTTCCTGCGTGGCGAAGGCCATTTCCATATCCATCTGATAGAATTCGCCGGGCGAACGGTCGCCGCGCGCGTCCTCATCGCGGAAGCAGGGCGCAATTTGGAAATAGCGGTCGAAGCCGGAGGCCATCAGCAGCTGCTTGAACTGCTGGGGCGCCTGGGGCAGCGCATAGAACTTGCCGGGATGCTTGCGCGCGGGCACGAGGTAATCGCGCGCGCCTTCGGGCGAGGAGGCGGTCAGGATGGGGGTGGTGATCTCCATGAAGCCGTGCTCGGTCATCGCGCTGCGCAGGGCGGAAACCACCTGGCTGCGCAGGATGATGTTGTTCTTGACCGCGGGATTGCGCAGGTCGAGATAGCGGTATTTCAGGCGCTGGCTCTCATCCGCCTCGCGGCTGCGGTTGATCTCAAAGGGAAGGCTGTTGTAGCGGCAGCGGCCCAGCACCTCGATCTTGGCGGGCACCACTTCGATTTCGCCCGTGGGCAGCTTGGGGTTCTTGCTGGAACGCTCGCGAACCACGCCTTCGACGCTGATGGTGGATTCCTTGTTGAGATCCTTGAGGATGTTCATCATCTCTTCGGACTCGACGACCACCTGCGTGGTGCCGTAGAAGTCGCGCAGAATGACAAAGGCGAAGTTGTTGCCGACCTCGCGGATGTTTTCCATCCAGCCGACGATCTTAACGGATTTGCCCGCGTCGCTCAGCCGAAGCTCCCCACAGGTATGGGTGCGCATTTGCATCATTGGTATCACTCCTGTTGATTGTATTGATCTTGGGATAGAAGGGCGCAGAAGAATCAGTCGTTGATGTCGGTGCGGTAGCACGCGACGATCTCGCCGAAATAGAGCGTATGGAAATCCTCGTCGCCGTACATTTTTTTGTGAACTTCGTCGCACATCTGCTCCGGCGTCATAGGCTGAATCAGCCGGATTTTGCATTCCAGATGCAGGGCGCACTGCGAAATCACCGCACCACGCACCGCCATGGCGTCCACGGGCGCGATGTGCGCTCCCGCCCATTTATCCACTTCGTTACCGTGATGCGTGCCCACAAAGGCGAGCGCGCTCTTCATGCCGTCATCCAGCGGCACAGACACCGTGAAGCTATCCGCATCCTGTAAAAGCTCATAGGTGTAGCGGTTGTGGCGCACCGGCGCGACGAACACCGGCATGTTCCAATAGTGCGCAACGCTGCCCCAGCCGATGTTCATCGTGTTGACGCGGCCCTTGCGATCCTTGACCGTTAAAAATACGCCGCCCTCGGCCAGTTTTTCCAGCACGATCGGAGCGACGTCGCGGTAGTTGACTTCTTTCATTTGGAAACTCCTCCGTAAAAAATTGTGGTCAAATTATTTTACCGCCCGCGGCGATACTTTCGGACGGAACAGGAGCGAGACACTCCAAAGCCCGGCGATGCCTACAAGCGAGTAAAGAATGCGCGCAAAAACGGCAGCCTGACCGCCGCAGATCCACGCAACAAGATCAAATTGGAAAAGCCCCACCAGCAGCCAGTTCAGCGCGCCGATGATGACAAGAATCAGGGAAATGCGATCCATCACCATAAAAACAACTCCTTTTGAAGTGATTGAAGTGAGGATAGCATTTGCAGCGGGAAGAAGCTCTATACGCCGGAGCCGAAATCGTTGCGAGGATCGGCGGAGCGGCGCTTTTCTTCACGCAAAAATTCAATTTCAAATTTATCGAACGCAATCGGTTCGACAAAATCATCCTGCGAAAAACTCGTGCGGCCGAAGCGCTCGATCTCGTCCGTATGCTTGTCCAGCCAGATGGGACGCGGTATGTCCAGCGCGTAGCTGATCTCGCCGACGGCTTCCTGCGCGGCGGAAAGATCGTCGCCCGCAACCTCGACCACCTTGTCCTTCCAGATGCGGTGCTTTTTCCGTAAGATTCCCCAAAGTTTAGCCATTGCAGCCTCCTTGACCAAGCATAACTTAATCATACCGCATCGCGCGCACGCACGCAAGGGCAAACGGGTTACAAAATACCAAAAAAGAATATGAAAACTCGGAAGATTTTCATATTGAAAAAAACGGGCGCAGACCGTATACTTAATTTAAACCCTGAAAAAGGGTCCGTAGATAGAAGGAATTGGTTAGGAGGCTTGTAAATGGCTGTTACAATCAAAGACATTTACCCGATCTGCACCGCGCCGGAGGGAATTCCTCTGGTCATCGTCAAGGTTGTCACTTCTGAGCCGGGTCTTTACGGCATCGGCTGCGCAACCTATACCCAGCGCTGGATCACCGTGGCCAATGCGGTGACCAACTACATGAAGCCCCTGTTGGTGGGCAAGGATGTTTCCCGCATTGAGGACATCTGGCAGATGAGCATGGTCAGCGCTTACTGGCGCAACGGCCCTGTGCTCAACAACGCGATCTCCGGCGTGGATGAGGCGCTGTGGGACATCAAGGGCAAGATGGCCAACATGCCGGTTTATGACCTGCTGGGCGGCAAGGTGCGCGAGGCTGCGCGCGTTTACCGCCATGCGGACGGCCGCACTCTGGAAGAGGTCGGCGACCGCGTGCAGGCTTTCATGGAGGATGGCGTTCAGGTCATCCGCGTGCAGCACGGCGGCTACGGCGGAAACGCTTATGAGCAGGCTCTGGCCTCCAAGCGTCCGGACGGCGCGTGCGAAGGCGCTTATTACGATCCGCTGGGCTATGAGCTGAGCGTGACCGAGCTGTTCGATTATATGCGCAACCGCTTCGGCTTTGGCGTCGATTTCTGCCACGATGTGCATGAGCATCTCGATCCCATCAACGCGATCCATCTGGCTAAGGAGCTGGAGCAGTACCGTCTGTTCTTCTACGAGGATTCTCTCGCTCCCGAGCAGATCGAGTGGTTCAAGATGATGCGCGGCCAGACCAGCACCCCCATTGCCATGGGTGAGCTGTTCAACAACCCGCGTGAGATCACGCCCCTGGTTGCCAACAAGCTCATCGACTTCGTTCGCTGCCACGTCAGCCAGATCGGCGGCATCACGCCAGCCAAGAAGCTGGCCAGCTTCTGCGAGGCCTTCTCGGTTCGCACGGCCTGGCACGGCCCGGGAGACACCTCTCCTGTCGGTCACGCGGCGGACATCCATCTGGACGTCTCGACCTCGAACTTCGGCATTCAGGAATGGGCCGGCTTCAAGCAGGCTTCTTTGGACGTTTTCCCCGGCTGCCCCGAGCTGCGCAAGGGTTATGTTTACCCCAACGACAAGCCCGGCCTGGGTATCGACATCGACGAGGATCTGGCCAAGAAGTTCCCCTGCTCGGAGAAGCTCCCGCAGTGGACCAACTGCCGCCGCCCCGACGGTACGCTGAACCGTCCCTAATTCTTCTGATCAACAAAGAGGAACCGCACAAGCGCGTGCGGTTCCTCTTTTTATATCCTTTATTGGGCGGAGTAGGCTTCAAAACGGGAGCGCAGATACCCGGCGGTTTGCGCCATCATGCGGCAGGCGGCAGTTTGCAGCTCCTTGGGGAAGAGACGAAGATAATTATCCGCTTCCAACGTCAAATCGCCCTCGTAGCCGATTTCTGCCAGTGCCTTCATCGTGTTTTCCCAGTCGATGCGCTCGATGAAGGGCATTGTGTGACAGTCCTTACGGTAGTCTACATCGTGGACGTGCAGCGCCTGCAGGCGCTTGCTGCCCAGCGCGCGGATAAAGTCCGCAGGCTCCACGCCCACCAGCGCGCTGTGGCCGATGTCCAGACAACCGACGATCCACGGGCTGTCAATCGCATCAAGCAGAGCGCAGAACTCTTCCGGCTGCGCGCAGATGCTGTCCACGATGATCTCGCGCTTATCGTCCCACTGCCACATGTTCTCCGCGCAGACGCGGATGTTCAGCCGTTCACAGTCGGGGATCAGCGCACGGTAGAATTCCACGTTCATGTCAAACGTGGCCTGCTTGTTCTTGGCGTAGACCAGATGCTGCTTGGGGTGGACGATGATGTTGCGCACGCCAAGGATCGAGGCAACCTCCATCGACCGGCGGATCGCGCTCAATATGACTTCATCCTCAGAAGGCTGTCCCGCGGAGGAGGGGAAGGGCGCGTGCGCCTGATTGAACGCGATGCCCAGACGATCTCCCTCGGCGCGCAGCGCTTTTGCATAATCCGACCAGTCGGGCTGGAGAAATTTTCCACGCCCGCTGCTCATCTCGAAAAAAGACCAATCGATGGCGTCGTAACCCGCCTCTTTCAGGCGGGAGATGCACTCTATGCCGCCGAAAATCTCGGCGGTGACGTCGCTTTGTGTAGAAATTCGCATGGGATAGTCCTCCTTATTTGCGTCCGTAGATCGGGCCAAGCGATGCGCAGGCACGGTAGTCCGCTCCTTCGAGATCGCTGGTGCCGAATGCATTCCACATGCTCGGACGGTAAATTTCTTTTTCGGGTACGTTGTGCATGCAGACCGGGATGCGCAGCATTGAGGCCAGCGTGATCAGATCCGCGCCGATATGGCCGTAGCTGAACGCTCCGTGGTTGGCTCCCCAGTTCGCCATGACGGAATAGACGTCGGTGAAGGCGCCCTTGCCCGTCAGGCGCGGTGCAAACCAAGTGGTCGGCCAGGTGGGATCGGTGCGCTTGTCGAGAATTTCATGTACGTTTCCGGGAAGCTCCACGGTGTAGCCTTCCGCAATCTGGAGCACCGGGCCGAGCCCGTCGATCAGATTCAGGCGGCTCATGGTCACGGGCATGCCGCCGCGGCTGACCAAATGCGAGGAATATCCGCCGCCGCGGAAGTAGAACAGATCGGCATAGCAGAACTGCGTCGCGTCCAGCGTGGCCTTGGCTTCTTCCGCCGTCAGCTCCCACCAGTGCTTGATGGCAGGATGGCCGTCCTCCGTGCAGACGCCTGCCGCCTCTAACGTCACCGAGCCGGAGTTGATCAGATGGATCAGGCCGTCGGAGGCCATGCCGTCTGGCTTCCAACCGGAAACACGCTCGATGGCTTCCGGGCTCCAATAGGTGCGCACGTCGGCAAAGCCCTGCGAGCGGCCCGTCACCAGCTTGCCCAACAGCATTGCCAAGCCGTTGAGATGATCGTTTTCTGTTGCAACAATCAGCGGTTCGCGGATGCCGTTCCAGTCAAAGGATGAATTCAGTAGCGCTTCCATCATGTCGCCGTTGGGATAGTGGTCGGTCCATTGACGCTGTCCCTGGAAGCCCGCCGCAATCGCGTTGTGGCCGCAGCTCTCTTCCACAAAGCCCATCTCGGCCAGTTTCTTATTGCCCTGCATCAGGTCGCGGGCGATCATGGTCATCAGGATGCACTTTTCCAGCACGTCGCGCTTGCGCTCGGGGGAATGCTGCATCTCCTCCGGGTTCTTGTCCCAGCCCAGGGTCACATATTCGTCCACCCATTTCTTGGCCAGCTCAAATTCCTCGTGATCGTAAATGCCCTCTTCCCAGCGGCGCACGAATTCGCACATATCCACCTGCTCCATGCGCATGCCGAGGTACTTTTCAATAAACGGCGCATCCATGATAGAGCCGGCGATACCCATCGCCATGCCGCCCATGCCCAAGTAGCTCTTGCCGCGCATGGTCGCCACAGCAAGCCCCGCGCGCGCAAAGCGCAGCAGCTTTTCGCGGACATCCGCCGGAATACTGCCGTCGGCGGCATCCTGAACGTCATGCCCGTAGATCGAGAAGGCGGGGATGCCCTTCTGGCTGTGCGCAGCCAGCGCACAAGCCAGATACACCGCGCCGGGGCGTTCGGTGCCGTTGAAGCCCCAGATTGCCTTCGGGCGCAGGGGATCCATATCCAGCGTTTCGGAGCCGTAGCACCAGCAGGGGGTGACGGTGATGGTCAGCCCGACGTCCTCACGGGCGAACTTGGCTTCGCACTCCGCCGCTTCCGCCACGCCGCCGATGGTGTGATCCGCAATCACGCATTCCACGGGCAATCCGCAGGGATGGCGCAATTCGGTTTCGATCAACTTTGCCACCGCCCTGGCCATGCCCATGGTTTGATCCTCCAGACCTTCGCGGACGCCCTTGCGGCGGCCGTCAATGGCGGGGCGGATGCCGACCTTTGGCAGCGCGCCGCACAGTTTGTTTTCCGGCGCGTTCTGTTTGAAAGCAGTCATCTGTGTTTCCTCCTGTGAAAAAATACCCCAGCAGGGGAGAATTCACCTAATTTTATGGTATGTTAATTCATTGAAAAAGTCAAGGCCTTTCCGTGTTGACACCAGACGATGGAAAGGGTACGTTGGTGCTGAGCCCACAAATAAAGCAAAAGGGGGTTTCACAGATGAACAGCATGAATCTATCACATCTTCTTCCCTATCAGACCCGCTCCATCTGCCCGGAAAACCGCGCCGGCGGCAAGGGCATGGGGGCGCGCACACCGCTTACGGAAGGCACGGCTAAGGCAGCTGCGCGGGATCTGGGCGACGGCTGGAAGGTCAATCCTTATCTTTATGTCGAACCCGGCGAAGTGCTGACGCTGGGCGAGATCGAAGGCAGCGGCGTGATCCGCCATATCTGGCTCACGCCCACCGTCGATTGGCGCAGCCAGATCCTTCGCATCTATTGGGACGGCAGCGATGTGCCTGCTGTGGAGTGCCCGCTGGGTGATTTCTTTGCCTGCGGCTGGGGGCAGTATGCGCAGGTCTCCTCGCTGGCGGTGTGCGTCAATCCCGGTTCGGCCTTTAACAGCTATTGGGAGATGCCCTTCCGCAAAGGTGCGCGCTTCACACTGGAAAACCGCAGCGCGCAGCGCCTCACCATCTATGATCAAATCACCTATACCGTGCAGCCGGTGGAGGAGGACGCGGGCTATTTTCATGCGCAGTTCCGCCGGGTCAATCCGCTGCCCTATAAGCAGAATTATACGATTCTGGATGGAATTTGCGGGCGAGGGCAGTATGTCGGCACCTACATGGCCTGGGGCGTGAACAACACCGGCTGGTGGGGCGAGGGAGAGATCAAGTTCTACATGGATGGCGACAGGGAATATCCCACCATCTGCGGCACGGGCACGGAGGATTATTTCTGCGGCTCTTATAATTTTGAAAATCCGCAGACCCATCAGTATCAGACCTTTACGACACCCTATTCCGGTCTGTGCCAGGTGATCCGTCCGGATGGCGTATATGCTTCGCAGACACGCTTCGGCTTGTATCGCTGGCATATTGCAGATCCGGTCTACTTTGCGGAGGAACTCCGCGTCACAATTCAGGCACTGGGCTGGCGCAGCGGCGGGCGTTATCTGCCGTTACAGGACGATATCGCGTCGGTCGTCTATTTCTACCTTGATCGGCCTGCCTGCGCGCTTCCGCCCATCGGTTCTCCCGACGAGCTGGAAATCATCTGATTTGCGATGAAAAAGCGTCTGTATCTCGAAAAAGAGAAGCAGACGCTTTTTTAAGTAAGGAGGCTGTTATTTGGGCATCAGGCGGGAGAAGCCCTCGCCCATGGTTTCATTGGCGACGGTCAGCACGACGAAGGCGTTGGGATCGACCTCATGGACGATTTTTTTGATGGAGTGAACTTCTTTGCTGGAAACGACTGAGAAGATGACCTGTTTATCCTCACCAGAATAAACACCGTGGCCGTCGAGCGTTGTGACGCCGCGATCCAGCTCAATGAGAATCCGGTGGGCAATTTCATCGGATTTGGGACTGATGATGAAGAAAAGACGGGACGATGCAACGCCTTCCTGAAGCATATCCACGAGGCGGGAGGTCAGAAACAGCGATACTGCCGCATAGAGCGCCTTCTGTGCGCCGAACACGAAGCCGGAGAAGGTTACGATGCACATCTCGATCACCAGCAGGATCACGCCGAAGCTCAGGTGCGGCAGCGCGCGCTGGATCATCGCCGCAGCCAGATCGGTGCCGCCCGTGGTCGCGTTGCCCATCAGCACCAGGGCAAGCCCAACGCCGAGAATGGCGCCGCCGGTGATCGTTGCCAGCAGGTTGTCTTCCGTCAGGGCAAAGGAGGGGAAAAGATCAAGAAACAGCGAAAGCAGCAGCATTGACACCAGTGAACGCGCCGCAAAGGATGTGCCCATGCGCTTCCAGCTCAGCAGAAACAGCGGGATATTGATGACCGCGGACATAAGTCCCACCGGTATGCCCCAAAGGTAATAGATGATGGTGGCCAAACCCGTCACCCCGCCGGGCGCGATCTGGTTTGGCACGAAGAAATAGTTGTAGGACACCATCATCAGCAGCAGCCCCAGCACCGCTTGCGCATCCTGCTTCAGCTCTTTTTTCCAGTCAATCGGCTGCAAATTCAGAAGTTTTCCCAATCTCTGTATCCTCCTTGCTTGTTTTGCTGATTATCCATCCGGATTCATGCCGAGGCTCATGAACAGTGCCCGGTTTACCTGTGCCATGATCGGCGCGGGCAGCATGCCGATGCGCGCACCCAGCCGCTGCTTATCCAATGTGCGCACCTGTTCGGCCAGCACGACCGAATCACGCGGCAGACCTGCCGTGCCCTGCGCAATCTCGATGTGCGTGGGCAGGCGCGCCTTGCCGGTGCGCGAGGTCATTGCCAGCGCAATGACCGTGGGGGAATAGCGGTTTCCGAGATTATTCTGCACGATCAGCACCGGCCGCGTGCCGCCCTGTTCCGAGCCGAGCACGGGGTCCAGCGCCGCCTGATAGATTTCGCCCCGCAGGATCAAATTCCTCATCCGCCTCAGGAAAGCGCAGTTTGCTTTGCGCGCCTTCCCGCTATCAGTCTATGCCGCAGCCCTCCAGGCGGACACATTCGGAAATATCCCATGCGGTCATGGAAGCTGCGCCGAACTTTTTCTCCGCGCGAAGTCCCGCCTGCGCATGAAGATAGGCTCCCGCGCGCGCTGCGTCATAGGCGGAAAGCCCCTGCGCCAGCAGCGCGGTGATGATGCCCGTCAGTGCATCGCCGCTGCCTGCGGTCGCCATGCCGCTGGTGCCGATGACGTTGAAGGTCAGCCGTCCGCCCGGCGCGGCGATAACCGTGCACGCGCCCTTGAGCAGCACCACGCAGCGATGCGCGGCGGCAAAGGTTTGCGCATCCTTCACAGGATCTTCGACCGGGCGGCCGAGCAGGCGCGCCATCTCGCCGGGGTGCGGCGTGAGCACGGTTTCGCATTCCCTTGCGTCGAGTAAATTCAGCCGCGTGGCCAGATGATACAGCCCGTCCGCGTCGATCACGGCGGGCAGCGGTGCGGCCAGTGCGGCTTCCAGCGGCCGCGCGCAGTCCAGCGTCCGACCCAGTCCGCAGCCGCAGCCTAAGGCGGTCTTGCCGCTCAGCGCAGAGCGGATCACGCGCCCCGTTTCGGGCGGGAAGGTGTGCTTGGCGTCCTCTTCCAACCCGACGCACATCGCGGCGGGGAGGCGGGTTTGCAGGTGCGGCGCCACGCTGTTTTCCAGCGCGCACACCGTCGTCAGCCCAACGCCCGCGCGCTGGCAGGCGTTGGTGCAGAGCATTGCAGCGCCCGCCATGCCGCGGTTGCCCGCAATGAGCAGCGCGTGGCCGAAGGTGTTTTTGTGCGCGTCGCGTGGGCGCTCGGGCAAAAGTGAGGCAAGCAGTGCCTCATCCAGTATTTCCGCATCCTCCCAATTTTCGGGATCGGGGATGCCGATCTCCGCCGTCACGAGTCTGCCGCACAGTTCCGCGCCGGGGTAGAGGAAATGCCCGTATTTTGCCCATTGAAAGGTCACGGTCACATCCGCACGCACTGCGCAGCCCAGCACCCGTCCCGTCGCGCCGTCCACACCGGAAGGAATGTCTACGCTGTAAACTTTTGCGCCGCTTCGGTTGATCCAGTCGATGGCCGCAGCAAATTCGCCCTCCGGCGCGCGGGAAAGTCCCGTGCCGAAAATGCCGTCGATCACGACGTCATAGTTTGCCCCGTCCGGCAGATTTTCCAGAAAGGGAATGCGCAGCCGCTGACAGATCCAGGCATTTTTCAGCGCGTCACCGGACAGCTTTTCAACCGGACGCAGGGGGAGAATGTCCACGCGGATTCCCCAAAGATGGAGGATGCGCGCGCAGGCGTAAGCATCGCCGCCGTTGTTGCCGCTGCCGCAGATGGCCAGCACGGCGCGCGGGGAAGCGGCGCGGATTTCCTGCGCAAGGCTCAGCGCGGCGCGCTCCATCAGGATCAGGCCGTCGATGCCCAGCTGCCCGATGGCATATCCTTCGATTTCGCGCATCCGCGCGGGCGTGACAATATGCATAAAGGCTTACCTCTCTTTTTACTCTGCGGCGGCTACCGCCATGGCGGCGTCTTTGGTGTGCGAAATGCTCACCATCACGTTCAGCGCGCCGATTTCCGCCAGCCGAGCTTGTGCGCCGCGATACAGCCGAACGTGCGGCGAGCCCGCTTCATCGGAAAAAATCTCGATATCTGCCAGCGCAAAGCCGTCAAAGCCCGTGCCCAGCGCCTTGCTCACTGCCTCTTTGGCCGCCCAGAAGCCCGCTGCGGTCTGTGCGCCCTTGCGGGCAATGGCAGCGCGCTCTTCCAGCGTGTAGACCCGGCGCAGAAAGCTCGGCCTGGAAAGCGCCTGCCGGATGCGCTCCACTTCGATCATATCGCAGCCCAGTCCCTTGAGCATGGTTTATTCCTCCTTCGGTTCCGTGACCGCGTTCTGGATGGCGCGGGCGACGACCTCCGTTGCGGCGGCTTGCAGCACGATGGGGTCGCATTCATATTCGCCGTGGGAGATGGCAAAGAGTGTGTCTCCGTCGGCGGAGGTGTGTACCGGGCGGATCGCCAGCGCATAGCCGTCGTGCGCCACGGTGGCCAGGCGGTTGCATTCCACCTTGCTGAGCTTGACGTCTGTCGCCACCACGCCGATGGTGGTGTTCTGCCCGAACATCGCGCCGAGGGATTCCGTGCTGCCGAGCAGCGACATGGCGGGCAGCTTTTTGCCGTTCAGCTCCGCACAGGCGACACATTCGCCCGTTGCGGGATTGTAAACGTCGCCCGCTGCGTTGACCGCGATCATCGCCGCAACCGTACCGCCGCCGGGCAGACGGATAGAGGCCGTGCCGATGCCGCTGCGTTTGGGCTGCGCGCCGGGGACGCTTTGCAGCAGGAGCTTTCCCACCGTTGCGCCCGTGCCCGCGCCGACATGTCCCCAGGCGGGGGAGCAGGTTGTATTGTCCAGTGCCTGACGGCCCATCTGCGCATCCGGACGGGTGAAAGCGTCGCCCACGCCCAGATCGAACAGCACCGCGCCGCAGACGATCGGCACCTTGGTCAGCCCCACGTCAAAGCCCACGCCGCGCTTTTCCAGCGCGTGCATCACGCCGGAGCAGGCGTCCAGTCCGAAGGCAGAGCCGCCGCAGAGCACGATGGCGTTGATGCGGGGCATCATGTTTTCGCTCTTCAAAAGATCGGTCTCCCGCGTGCCGGGAGCCGCGCCGCGCACGTCCACGCCTGCGACGAATCCGTCCTGCGCCCAAAGCACCGTGCAGCCGGTGCGTGCCTCTTCATTCTGCGCGTGTCCCACCATCAGTCCCTGAATATCGCAAATGCTTCCTTTATACATAACCCATCACTCCTCTGACCGAGACATCGCCCGTGCGCAGCACATGGACTTCTCCTGCCGCGTCGCGCACCAGCAGCTCGCCGTTTTCGTTGATATCGATCGCCGTGCCCCGCACATCCGATCCGCCGGAGGCCACGATTTCCGACCCGATGGTGATGGAAAGCGCGCGGTATTCTTCCAGCAGCGCGGGGTAATCGGCATAGCAAAGCTCCACCGCCTGTTCAATGGCGGAGAGACAGGCGCAGAGCACATCCGTGCGCGTGAGCGAAAAACCCTTGCCGCCCGCCAGCGCCAGAGAACCGGCCTTTTCGCGCAGATCCTCGGGGAAATCCTCCAGCTTCTGCAAAACGTTGATGCCGATGCCGGCGGAGATGAATTTCAGCCGCTCCAGATCGCCCCCCATCTCCAGCAGCATCCCGCAGACCTTGCGCCCGCTGATCACGATATCGTTTGGCCATTTGATTTTTGCATCAAAGCCAAGGTTCCGCAGCGCATGGCACACGCCCACGGCAATGGCGGGGGTGAGGCGTACCGCCTGCACGGTGGGCAGATTCGGCCGCAGCAGGACGTTGAAATAAAGCCCGGTGTCCGGCGGGGAAGCCCAGCGGCGGTTCATGCGCCCACGGCCCTCGGTCTGCTGTCCTGCGACGGCGACCGTGCCGTCCGGACAGCCGGTGCTTTCCAGATCACGCATCAGCTTGAAGGTGGAATCCACCACCGGTTCGCAGATCAGCGTATGTCCCAGCCAGCGGGTGTGCAGCTGCGCCAGCACCGCGTCCGCCTTGAGCACGTCGCCCGCCAGCCAATAGCCCTTGCGCGGCGCGGATTCGATGTCATATCCCATTTCCCGCAGGTGCGCGATGCGCTTCCAAACCGCCGCGCGGGTCATGTTCAATTTCCGGCTCATTTCCTCGCCGGAAACCGGTCCGCCCGCCAGCAGCAGACGGAGCAGCTGCCGGTCGGCGTCGTCCGGCACATAGGGGGAGGCTATTCTTCCCATTCCAGTTCCTCCTTATATTGGTCTGCCGCAGCGCGCACCACATCATAGGCAAACCCGCGCCGCATCACCGACTGCACGGCGCGGCGCAGCGCGTCCTCCCGCTCGTCGCCCGCCATTTTGCGGTCGATTAGGGCGCGGGCGGCGGCCACCTGGTCTTCAAAGGGGATGGCGCCCACCGCTTCGTCGATCACGTTGGAGGACAACCCCTGCATCTTCATCTTCTGGCGCAGCAGGTATTTGCCGCTGGTGTCCTTGCGCGTTTGCACATAGCGCTGGGCATATTGTTCATCGTCCAGCAAGCCGTATTCGATCAGCTTTTCCATCACGCAGGCGATGGTGTGCTCGTCGTGCTGTTTTTTGATGAGATAATCTTCCATCTGTTTGACGGTTCGCGCACGCACGCCCAGGTAGTACATCGCCTGGTTCATGGCCTGCTCATATTCGTCCTTCATCGGAGCAAAACCTCCTTATGGTTCCTTTTTCAGTATAGCACATCCGCGCGGCGCGGGAAAGGCGCTTTCTGGCTGAAACATACTGTGGATTTTCTGTGCTTTCCGTGATAGAATATCGCAGGCATCTGAAATATTTACCCAAAGGCAAAGGAGAAAAAGATGTTTACTGCGGAGCATTTTATCTGGATCGGGTTGTGTGCAGGAGCGGTTGCCGGGCTTTGCGCGCTCAGTGTTCAAAAGAAATTAAGCCTTAAAACGGCGGGCGGGATCATAACGGCCATCTGTGCGCTGAGCGAGGTCAGTAAAGTTCTGAGCAACATGGTGGAAAGTCCGGAGGGCGGGATGCACCTGGACCCGCACAGCCTGCCGCTGCATCTGTGCAGCCTGATGATTTTTGTTGTGCTCTATATCACCTTCGGAAAAGAAGGAAGTCTCAAGCGTGTGCTGATGAATTTTCTGGCGGCCGCGGGGACGCTGGGCAGCTTCTGCGCCATCTTGATCCCGACCAACGGCACGGATTTTGCGTCGCTTCCGGTCTATCAGTGCTTTGTCTATCACGCAGGATTGATGTGGTTTTCCATCTATCTGATCCTGTCGGGGAGGGCGAAGCTGGGCAGTTTCCGCGTGCTGGGGGAAAACATGGGGCTATTGATGCTGGCGGCGTTTTTGATGCTGTATGTCAACGGCGCGCTCTCCGCCTATGACACGAACTTCTTTTATCTCACCCGCCCGCCGATGGAAAACCTGCCGGTGCTCAACCTCGACAAGGGTTGGTATGTCTATCTGCTGCGGATGGTTTCGCTGGGAGTCGTGTTGATCTCGCTGTTCCATCTGCCCTTTATTCTCGCTTCCGAGAGACGCAAAAAAGCGTGAGTATAAAAAAGAAGGCTTTACCGCAGATTTTTGCGGCGAAGCCTTCTTTTTTTTATTAATCAGCTTCCGCTTCGGGAGCGTCGCTTTCGGGATAGAGCTTGCTCACCTGCGCCCATTCGACGCGGTGGTCGGAGATTTCTTCCACATAGATGTGCAGACCGGCTACATCCAGCTCGGGATGCGAACCGTCCTGCGGGATGGAGGAGAGCTGAGAGAACACCAGACCGCTCAGCGTATCGTAATCCTCATCCAGCGGCAGCGGCGTATCCAGCGCCTCGGACAGCACGGAAAGCTCGCAGATGCCGGAAACGCGCCAGAGGTTGTCGCCGATCTTGGCGACCGCCTGCTCCACCTGCGGGTCGTATTCGTCGTAGATATTGCCCACGATCTCTTCCAGCAGGTCTTCCATCGTCACCAGACCGCTCACCCCGCCGTATTCGTCTACGACGATGGCGATGTGGTTTTTCTTCTGCTGCATGGAGCGGAAGAGCACGTCGGTGCGCACACTCTCAGGCACGAAATTGGGCGTATGCAGCATCTCGCGCAGGGTGCGGTTGTCATCCACCGCGCGGTAGAGCAGGTATTCTCTCACGCGCAGGATGCCGATCACATCGTCGATGGTCTTTTCGTACACCGGGATGCGCGACAGACCGGATTCGCGGATGGTGCGCAAAATCTCCTCGTCCGTTGCGTCCGCGCTGATGGCGATCACGTCGGTGCGGTGGGTCATGACGTCGAAGGCGGTGTGGTTGTTGAACTCGAAGATGTTGTCGATCATCTCGCCTTCGGTCTCGGTGATGGAACCCTTTTCTTCACCGATATCGGCCATCATGCGGATGTCCTGCTCGGTGACGCTGTCTTCCTGCGCATTGGGATCAATGCGGCAGAGACGAAGCACGCCGTTGGTGGAAACCGTCAGCAGCCAGACCGGCGGTTTCATCACGGTGGAAAAGCCCAGAATCACGCCGCTGACCACCTTGGCCACCGCGTCGGTCTTCTGCATGGCGACGCGCTTGGGAACGAGTTCGCCGAAAACCAGCGTGAAATAGGAGAGGATGATGGTAATCAGGATCACACAGACGGTATTGAGGACGTTCTGATTCATGTTGCCGAAGGCGTTCGTCTTCATCAATGCTTCGACCATCGGGCCGGCGAAATTATCCGCCGCGAAAGCCGATCCCAGAAAGCCGGCAAGCGTTATGGCGATCTGGATGGTGGAGAGGAAGCCGGACGGCGACGAAACCAGCTTGAGCATCCGGACGGCGTCTTTATCGCCGTTTTCCGCTCGGACACGAAGTTTGTTTTCGTCCAGGCTGATCACGGCGATCTCCGCAGCGGCGAAGAATGCGTTGACCGCGATCAAAATGACTTGTAGAATCAGTTGCCCCCATATAGGGTCCGCAGGCACAGGAATTCCCCCTTTTGAAATTCGAATTATTTTTATTATATCATACTCACGGGCAAATGTAAAAAGAAAAGGCGGATATAAATCCGCCTTTTCCGCAGGATGGGAATAAAAATTTTGTAAAGAAATTATTTGCCCTTTGCAAACGCACAGGCGATCAGCGCCTGATCGGGCGCGGGTGCGAGAAGCGAAACCAGCGGCGTGACCACGACGGAGGCCAGCATCGAAAGGCAGCCGATCATCGGCGCCTGACCCGTGCCCAGCGCAATCGTCAGGGCGATGGAGAGCAGCAGTCCGGCAGAAAAACCGCAGATCGCGCCCCGCTTGTTGGCGCGCTTGCTCACTACGCCGAACAGATACGGCCCCAAAATGCAGCCGGCCACCGTGCCCCAGCTCATGCTCATCAGCGTCACGATCTCCGCGACCTGCCCCAGTGCAATGATCAGCGATACCACGACGAATGCTGCGCACAGCCCGCGCATCAGGCCTTTAACCGCCTTATCGCTCATGTTCGGCTTGAATACGCCCTTGACCAGGTCGATGGCAATGGCGGAGGAGGACACCATGACCAGCGATTGCAGCGTAGACATCGATGCGGACAATACCAGCACCACGATCAGCCCCAGCATCCATTCCGGCATCGAGGCAAAGAGCATCTCCGGCACGAGCTTGTCCACGCCGCCCACCGCCGCGGGGTCGCTGATGTTCAGCACCACGCGCGAGAACGATCCGGCAAGATAGGCACACCCGCCGATGAGCGTGGCGAACAGGGTAGAGACGATTGCACCGATTCTGACCGAGCGTCTGTCGCGGATGGCATAGAACTTGTGCACCATCTGCGGCAGCCCCCATACGCCGAACGAGGTCAGGCAGACCATCCACAAAAGGTTCAGCGGCGAAGGACCGACGGCGGAGACCAACTCGGGATCGATCGCCTTCAGGCTGGAAAACGCCGTCTGCACGCCGCCCATTTTATTAAATAAGAAAATCATCATCAGGCATACACCTGCGATCATCACGATGCCCTGCACAAAGTCGATCAGCACCGAACCGAGATATCCGCCCAGAAACACCGCAATCAGCGTAAAGACCGCCATGGCGATCATACAGACCTCCACCGGAAGCCCGAACGTCGATTCAAACAGATAGCCAAGGCCCTGATAGACCGACGCGGAGTAGGGCACAAGGAACACGAAGATCACCAGCGCGACCGCAATTTTGAGAAACTTCGAGTCGTAGCGCATCTCGAAGAACTCCGGCATGGTGGTTGCGCCGAGATTCTGCGTCATGGTGCGCGTGCGGTTGCCCAGCACGGCCCAGGCAAGTGCCGAGCCGATCAGCGCGTTGCCGATGCCGATCCAGCTGGCCGCCGTGCCGAAGTTCCAGCCCAGCTTGCCTGCATAGCCGACAAAAATGACGGCAGAAAAATAGGTCGTGCCGTATGCGAACGCAGACAGCCAGGGACCTACATTTCTGCCGCCCAGATGAAAATCGTTAAGGCTTTTCACTTTCCGCGAGGAAAGCACGGCGATCACAACAATCGCTACGAGGTAAAGAGACAAAAAGACCCACTTCATCAAAGACCCACCTTCCGTTCTTCCATTCTGCCTTGGGGAATTGCGCCGCCCGCGGGCGGCAAAACGGCTCACTCATCGAGCCATCCATGCTACGCAGAAGAGTATACGGCATTTTGCGGCCTTTGTAAAGATAAAATGAACGATTAGTTCATAGCGCGCCAGGCGGAGACGACGGCCTGCACGGTTTCTTCCAACGTCTGTCCGCACCCTTCGATGACCACATCCGCCCATTTTTCGTAGTGCGGCACGCGGTAATCATAGAGGGTTTTCAGGCTTTCTCCGGGACCCATAGCGATGCCGCGCGTGGCGATGTTGCGCAGCCGCCGCTCGATTTCTTTATATGGAAGGGAAAGATAAAACACCACGCCGCGTTCCCTCAGATGCGCCATGGAGTTGTCCTCCAGGGCGACGGAGCCGCCGGTGGCCAGCACGGTGTTTTCACAGTCCAAAGAGATAATAACCTGCTCTTCCATCGCCAGAAAGCCCTCCGCGCCCAATTCGTCTACGGATTTTTGCAGGAGCTTGCCGGTCTTTTGCTGGATGGCAAGGTCGGTATCGAGAAAAGGCATCCCCAGCGCCTTGGCGCAGAGCACGCCCACGGTGCTCTTGCCGCTGCCCGGCATGCCGATCAGTACGAGATTCTTATTGCCCGTCATGGATGAATCCTCCCGTTTGGAAGCATTTTTTATGCGGGTATTATACAGCCTGCCGCTCCGGGGCGAAAGTGAAAACGTGTAAAAAAAGAGGACGCGCTGCGGCGCGTCCTCCGAAAGGGATTTGTGAAAACAAAATCAGAAATCGACCTTTTTGCCGTCCAGGCAGCAGATCAGGATCTTTTTGAGATCTTCGGGCGAGGTCTGGCGCGGGTTGGAGCCGGTGCAGGGATCGCCGAAAGCCTGCTGTGCGACAAAGTCGATGGTGCTGTTGAACTTTTCGTCCGTCACGCCGTGCTCGCGGAAGCTGGGTGCAATATCGACGGTCTTGTTCAGCTGCTCGACCTTTTCCACCAGCTTATCCGTCAGCTCCTGATCATCCTTGCCGGTCAGGCCGATGTAGCGGGCGATGTCCGCATAGCGGCTTAAGCAGGCCTTGGAGTTGTAGCGGATGACGTTGGGCAGCAGGATTGCGTTGCAGCAGCCGTGCGGGATTTCATACTGTGCGCCGACCTTGTGGGCCAGCGAATGGGCAATGCCGAGCAGCGCGTTGGAGAAAGCCATGCCTGCCAGGCACTGTGCGACGTGCATCTTGCCGCGCGCGGTTTCATCGCCGTTGTAGGAAGCGGGCAGGTAATCGAAAATCATCTGGATCGCCTTGAGCGCCAGCGGATCGGAGAAATCGGAATGCAGACCCGCCACATAGGCCTCGATGGCGTGGGTCAGCGCGTCCATGCCGGTGTGCGCGGTCAGCGTCCTGGGCATCGTCAACGGGATGTCCTCATCCAGAATGGCGATATCGGGCGTGATGTTGAAGTCCGCCAGAGGGTACTTGACCAACGTCTTGTAGTCGGTGATGACCGAGAAGGCCGTCACTTCCGACGCGGTGCCGGAGGTGGAGGGGATGGCTGCGAAGATGGCCTTGTTGCGCAGCTTCGGGATGGTGAAGGGATCCTTGATGTCGTCAAAGGTCTTTTCGGGATGCTCGTAGAACACCCACATCGCCTTGGCTGCGTCCATGGGGGAACCGCCGCCGATGGAGAGAATCACGTCGGGCTGGAAATCGCGCATCGCCTGCGCGCCGCGCATCACGGTTTCGACAGAAGGATCGGGCTCGACGCCTTCAAAGACCTGCGTCTCCAGACCGGCCTCGTGCAGGATATTTTCCAGCTTAGCCAGAAAGCCGTTCTTCTGCATCGAGTGACCGCCCACGACGATGAAGCCCTTTTTGTATCCGGCAAGCGCGGTGCGCAGCTCTTCCATTGCACCCTTGCCGAAATAGAGATCACAGGGAAGCGTAAAACGTGCCATAATGAAACCATCCTTTCTCGTTTCTGCGCAGCGGCAGAAAATTTATATCTGTGCAAAGAATATCATATTGATAATTAGTTGTCAATATTAAATTATAATTTATCAAACTTGTCATGAAACTTGAATAGAAATCTCCGGTCTGGATTAGCCTTGGCAAAGGCCGCGCTTTTTATTCACAGTCTTGATACATGAAATAGAGCAGAAAAAGCAAAAGCGCGATTTAGGTCTTTGCAAAGATGCATAAAATGAGTATAATAAAATCTATCCAATGCGCGGCGGCCGCAGGCCGCCGCGCATCGCATCATGACGGAAGAACGGTAGAAAAGAGGAAGAAACCATGATTTACCAGCCGGAAATCGAAACGATGGGTCGTGCCGAAATGGAGGCGCTGCAACTGAAGCGTTTGCAGGAGACGGTGGCCTATGTTTACGAGCGTGTGCCCATGTATAAAGAACGATTGGACGCGCTCCGCATCAAGCCGGAGGATATCCAATCTCTGGATGACATCCGCCGCCTGCCCTTTACGGTCAAGGACGACCTGCGCGATCATTACCCTTACGACCTGTTTGCCGTGCCGATGAAGGAAATCGTCCGCATCCATGCCTCCTCCGGCACCACGGGCCGACCGACTGTGGTGGGCTATACGCGCGACGATATCGAGATGTGGTCCACCTGCGTGGCGCGCTTGGCGGCCGCGGGCGGAGCGACCGATGAGGACATCGCGCAGATTTCTTTTGGCTACGGTCTGTTCACCGGCGCGCTGGGGCTGCATCAGGGTCTGAGCAAGATCGGCGCGGCGGTTATTCCGATTTCGTCTGGCAATACCGAGCGCCAGATCAATCTGATGGCAGACTTTGGCACGACGCTGTTGGTGGCTACGCCCTCTTACGCGCTCTACATGGCGGAAGTCGCTGAGCGCATGGGCATGATGGATAAGATTAAACTGCGCACCGGTCTGTTCGGCGCGGAGGGCTCTACGGAAGAAATGCGTCGGGAATTGGAGCGCCGCTGGCACATCACTGCGACGGAAAACTACGGCATGAGCGAACTGGTCGGCCCCGGCGTTTCGGGGGAGTGCACCGAAAAATGCGGCATGCACATCAATGAGGACTACTTCTATTGCGAAGTGGTCGATCCCGAAACCGGCGAACCCGTGCCGGAAGGCGAGTGGGGCGAGCTGGTCGTCACGCCGCTCAAAAAGCAGGCGCTGCCGCTGCTGCGCTACCGCACGCACGACATCACCCGCCTGATCAAAGAACCGTGCAAATGCGGCCGCACCACCATGCGCATGCAGAAGATTGCCGGCCGCAGCGACGATATGCTCATCATCCGCGGCGTCAACGTGTTCCCCTCTCAGATCGAGAGCGCGCTCATCGGCATGGAGGGCATTGGCCCGCACTACGAGATCGTCGTCACCAAGAAGGGCTTCATGGATCAGATCGAGGTCAAGGTGGAGCTGACCGACGCAAGCCTGTTGGAAGCCTACGGCGAACTGGAAGCGCTCACCAAGAAGATTCACGATAAGCTCAAGGTTGTTTTGCAGATTGACGCGAAAGTCACTCTTGTTTCGCCCAACACCCTCAAGCGCTTTGAGGGCAAGGCCAAGCGCGTGACCGACCTGCGATAAGGAGATAAATTATGAAAGAACTGATGCTGGGCAACGAAGCTGTTGCCAGAGGCGCTTACGAAGCGGGCGTGCGCGTCGCCGTCGCCTATCCCGGAACGCCCTCTACCGAAATTACCGAAAACATGGCGAAGTATTCCAAGGATGAGGTCTACTGCGAATGGGCGCCCAACGAAAAGGTCGCCCTCGAAGTGGCCATCGGCGCGTCGATGGGCGGCGCCAGAGCCATCTGCTGCATGAAGCACGTCGGCGTCAATGTGGCGGCCGACCCGCTGTTTACCGCGGCCTATACCGGCGTGCGCGGCGGCCTTGTGCTCGTCGCGGCGGACGATCCCGGCATGCACTCCTCTCAGAACGAGCAGGACAGCCGCTTTTACGCCCGCAGCGCACACGTCCCGATGCTCGAACCTGCCGACAGCGCCGAGTGCCGCGAGTATGTGATGCGCGCTTTCGAAATCTCCGAAAAATACGACACGCCCGTGATGCTGCGCCTCGTGACCCGCATTGCGCACGCCAGATCTCTTGTGGAAGAAGGCGTGCGTCAGGAGATCCCGCTCAAGGATTACGAGAAGGACATCAAGAAATACGTCATGATGCCCGGCAACGCCAAGGGCCGTCACGTTGTGGTCGAAGCGCGCGAAAAGAAGCTGGAAGAGGAGATTGATGCCCTCGGCTTCAATCGCGTGGAGATGGCGGATACCAAAGTCGGCGTGGTCTGTTCGGGTTCCGCCTATCAGTATGTTAAGGAAGCACTGCCGAATGCCTCCGTGCTCAAGCTCGGCATGGTCTATCCGCTGCCTGAAAAGCTGATTCGCGATTTTGCTTCGAAGGTCGATCAGCTGCTCGTGGTGGAGGAGCTGGAGCCCTTCTTTGAGGACGCGATCAAGGCCATGGGCATCCCCTGTTCCGGCAAGGACAAAACCGGCTTGCAGGGCGAACTGTTCGTGCGCAAGGTGGGTCGTCTCTTCGGCGGCGAGGCCGATTGCGGTCCGGCCGAAACCCAGGGCGTCCCGATGCGCCCGCCGGTGCTCTGCCCCGGCTGCCCGCACAGAGCGGTGTTCTATGTGCTCAAAAAGCTCGGACTGACCGTCGCGGCGGATATCGGCTGTTACACGCTGGGCGCAATGCCTCCGCTGGCCGCGGTGGATTCTGTGGTATGCATGGGCGCGTCCATCGGCATGGCGTTGGGTCTGGAAAAGGCGCGCGGTCGTGACTTTGCGAAAAAGACCGTCGCCGTGATCGGCGATTCCACCTTCGTCCATTCCGGCATCACAGGCCTTGTGGACATGGTGTATAATCAGGGACACTCCACTGTCATCATCGTGGATAACTCCACTACCGGCATGACGGGTCATCAGCCCAATCCAACCACGGGCTTCAACGTCCGCGGCGAAATTGCGCCGCAGCTTGACGTCGTCAAGCTCTGTGAGGCCATCGGCGTGCCGTCGGTGCGCGTGGTTGATCCCTTTAATATGAGGGAGTTGGAGCAGACCATCATGGAGGAGTCCGAAAAGGACGTGCCCTCCGTCATCATCGCCCGCCGTCCCTGCGCGCTGCTCGTCAAGAAAAAGACCGCGCCCTGCGCAATCAACACGGATAAGTGCAGAAAATGCGGCATGTGCATGAAGATCGGCTGCCCGGCCATCCTCAAGGCGGAAAACGGTCAGGTGTCGATCGATGCATCGCTTTGCAACGGCTGCGGCCTTTGCAAGGAGATGTGCCATTTCGGCGCGATTGAAGGAGGCGAGCGTTAACCATGAAGGATCTCAATATCGTCATCTGCGGCGTCGGCGGACAGGGAACGCTGCTGGCGTCCCGCATCCTCGGCCACATCGCCATGGAACTGGGCCACGATGTTAAGGTTTCCGAAGTGCATGGCATGAGCCAGCGCGGCGGATCGGTCATCACCTATGTCCGTATGGGTGAGAAAGTTTATTCTCCCATGATCGAGCAGAAGGGCGCGGATTTTGTGCTCGCCTTTGAAGAGCTGGAAGCGCTGCGCGATCTGACCTATCTAAAGGACGGCGGAACGCTGATCGTCAACACCCAGCAGATCCTGCCGCTGCCCGTCATCATCGGCGCAGCAAAATATCCCGAAAATATATTGCAGACACTCAAGGAAAAGGCCAATGTCGTGGCGCTGCCCGCACTGCCCATGGCAGCGCAGGCGGGCAATGCAAAAGCGGTCAACACGGTGCTGCTCGGCGCGCTGGCCAAGCGCCTGGATTTTGACAAGCAACTCTGGCTGGATGCGCTCAGAGCCTGCGTTCCGGAAAAATTCCTCGAGGCCAATCTTGCCGCGTTCGAGTCGGGCTATAATGCCTGACGATCCCGGAGTACGGCAGAAAGATTAGGAGGAGAGACCCATGTATTACTGGAACAAACCGATGGAAACCATCGGAAGGGAGGATTTGGAACGCATTCAGCTGGAGCGGCTGCAAAGGACTGTCCTGCGGATGTATACCAACGTCCCTTTTTATCGGGAGAGAATGCAGCAGCAGGGTGTAAAGCCCGAGGATGTTCAGAGCCTTGCGGATCTAAGACTGCTTCCCTTTATGGATAAGCGTGATCTGCGCGACAATTACCCCTTTGGCACCTTCGCTGCGCCCAGGCAGGAAATCGTCCGCATCCATGCTTCTTCCGGCACCACCGGCAAGCCGATTGTGGCGGGATATACCGCCAACGATTTGCAGATGTGGGCGGAATGCGTGGCAAGAGGTCTGGGCTGCGCGGGTGTGACGAAAAAAGATACCGTGCAGGTGGCCTATGGCTACGGTCTGTTCACCGGGGGGTTGGGCCTTCATTACGGTGTGGAGCGTATCGGGGCGACCGTTGTGCCGATCTCCGCGGGCAACACCAAGCGCCAGTTGATGCTGATGCAGGATCTTGGAACGACCGCCATCGCCTGCACGCCGTCCTATGCTCTGATGATGGGCGAAACCATCCGCGATCAGAAGATCGATATGACCAACTTCAAGCTCCGCGTCGGCATCTTTGGCGCCGAACCCTGGACAGAGGGCATGCGCAGCGAGATCGAGAGACTGCTGAACATCCGCGCGCTGGACATTTACGGTCTGACCGAGAGCGTCGGCCCCGGCGTGGCGATGCAGTGCCTCGAGGGCGAGGGACTGCACATCTGGGAGGATTATTTCATCCCGGAGATCGTCGATCCTGTGACGGGTGAACCGTTGCCCGATGGCGAAAGGGGAGAGCTGGTCATCACCACCATCGGCAAGGAGGGCATGCCCACCGTGCGCTTCCGCACGCATGACCTGACCGCCATCATGCCTGAACCCTGCTCCTGCGGGCGCACACATCGCCGTATTTGCCGTCTGCATGGCCGTACGGACGATATGCTCGTCATTCGCGGTGTGAATGTGTTTCCCTCACAGGTCGAAACCGCGATCACCGGCATCGAGGGCATTGCCCCGCGCTATATGCTGGTGGTGGATCGCGTGCGCAACCTCGATACGCTGGAGGTGCAGGTCGAGCTGCTGCCCGAACTGGTTTCCGACGAGGTCCGCAAGATCGAGGAACTCCGCGCGCGGGTGCAGAAGGCGATCGAACAGATTCTGGGCTTGGGCGTGACCGTGCGCCTGATGACACCCAATTCCATCGAGCGCAGCGAAGGCAAGAGCAAGCACATCATCGACAAGCGCAAGCTGGCGGACTGAGAATCCGCCGCAGCAATATACAAGGAGGCCGCAGTTATGTTTATCAAGCAGATCTCCGTGTTCATCGAGAACCGCCACGGACGCCTGACGGAGTTTACCAAGCTCCTGGGCAAAAACGACATTGACCTGATCGCGCTCTCCATTGCCGATACCACGAATTTCGGCATCCTGCGCGCTATCGTCTCCGACAACGACAAGGCGCTGAAGATCTCCCGCGATGCGGGTTTTACCGCCAACCTGACCGAGGTGCTGGCCGTGGCCGTGCCCGATGTTCCCGGCGGGCTGGACGGCGTGCTCCAGCTGCTCAGCGATAACGACATCTTTATCGAGTACCTTTATTCCTTTGTCCGCCGTGTGGGCAACGACGCCATCATCATCTTCCGCGTCGATCAGCCCGAGCGGTGTGCGCAGCTGCTCAAGGACAACGGCATCCGCATTCTGGAGCAGAACGAGATTGCATAAAGTGTTTATTTATGCAGCGATTCCGTGAAGTGGAAAGCAACCGGCATGATTTCCTGCAAAATCATGCCGGTTTTGCTATGTAAAAAACATTTAATGAATCTTCGCTAAATATTTCTTGCAAATTTGCCGCATGGACAGTATACTGTTACCATATTCAAAAAGAGCTACTCCGATGGGGGAGTCTCGGCAAGAAAGGGAAGATCTCATGAGCTACGTAGATTCTGTTCTTGAAACCGTTATCGCCCGCAACCCCGGCGAGGCCGTGTTCCATCAGGCTGTCCGCGAGGTGCTGGATTCTCTTCGTCTGGCGGTGGACGCCAATCCCAACTATCAGAAAAACGGCCTGTTGGAGCGCCTGGTCGAGCCGGAGCGCCAGATCATGTTCCGCGTGCCGTGGGTGGATGACAAGGGCAATGTGCAGGTGAACCGCGGTTTCCGCGTGCAGTTCAACTCCGCCATTGGTCCCTACAAGGGCGGTCTGCGTCTGCATCCTTCCGTCAACCTGGGCGTCATCAAGTTCCTGGGCTTTGAGCAGGTTTTCAAGAACAGCCTGACCGGTCTTCCCATCGGCGGCGGCAAGGGCGGTTCCGACTTCGACCCCAAGGGCAAGTCCGACCGCGAAGTGATGGCTTTCTGCCAGAGCTTTATGACTGAGCTTTACCGCTACATCGGCGCGGATGTGGACGTTCCCGCCGGCGATATCGGCGTCGGTGGACGCGAGATCGGTTATCTCTATGGCCAGTACAAGCGCATCACCGGTCTGTACGAGGGTGTGCTCACCGGCAAGGGCCTGACTTACGGCGGCTCCCTGGCTCGTACCGAGGCCACCGGTTACGGCCTGATCTACTTCACCCGTGAAATGCTCGCCGAAAAGGGTATGGGCTTTGAGGGCAAGAAGGTCGTCATCTCCGGCTCCGGCAACGTGGCGATCTACGCTGCCGAAAAGGCGATGCAGCTGGGCGCGAAGGTCATTTCCATGTCCGACTCCAACGGCTCCGTCTACGATCCTGAGGGCATCGACCTTGCTCTGATGAAGGAGATCAAGGAAGTCAAGCGCGGTCGCGTCAAGGACTACTGCGCACAGAAGGCGGGCGCCAAGTACATGGAGAACCAGCGCGTCTGGTCCATCCCCTGCGATATCGCGCTGCCCTGCGCCACCCAGAACGAGCTGGACGGCAACGACGCCAAGATGCTGGTTGCCAACGGCTGCAAGGCGGTTGCCGAGGGTGCGAACATGCCCTCTACGCCCGAAGCAATCGAGGTCTTCCAGGGCAGCGGCATTCTCTATGCGCCCGGCAAGGCTTCCAACGCAGGCGGCGTGGCCACTTCCGCTCTGGAGATGAGCCAGAATTCCCAGCGTCTGAGCTGGACCTTTGACGAGGTCGACAAGAAGCTGGAGCAGATCATGGTTGGCATTTACAACAACGCCAGCAGCACCGCCAAAGAATACGGCGTTGCGGGTGACTTCGTTGCGGGTGCGAACATCGCCGGCTTCAAGAAGGTTGCGGACGCGATGCTCGCTCAGGGCATTGTGTAATTTACCCCGCGTGGATTGAAATGAACGCAGAAAAGGCGGCCTGTTTTCACAGGCGGCCTTTTCTGCTATAATGAATCGGGCCGAAGGGGGAAGAGTGCATGCGGAAAGCCGTTTATCATCTGCCGGGGTTGTTTGAGTTTTATGAATTATATCGCGTGTTTCTGCCCCTGTTCAGGAAACATCGGGACTGGTTTTATGAGGAAAGCGAGATCGGCTCGATCTACGGTGCGCCGTCAGACTGCCTCTGGGGCGGCGGCAGGGTGGAGGATGGGGAGTGCAACCCGCGGGAAGTGCTGGCGCTGCTGGAGGAATACGGCATTTCCGCGCGGCTGACGTTCAGCAACTCGCTGCTGGAAGAAAAGCACCTTGCAGATGCGCGCTGCAACGCACTTTGCACGCTGTTCGAAAAAAGCGGCGTGCCCAACGGCGTGATCGTCCATTCTGAATTGCTTACCGCCTATCTGCGGAAGAATTATCCGGGGCTGTATCTTGTCTCGTCCACGACCAAAGTGCTGACGGATTTTGAGCAGCTTCGCGCAGAGACGGCGCGGGCGGAGTTTCGCTATGTCGTCCCTGATTTCCGCCTGAACAAAGCATTCGCGCAGCTGAATACGCTGACCGATGCACAAAAGGACAAAACAGAATTCCTCTGCAACGAATGCTGCTGGTTCGGCTGCAAGGATCGGAAAAAGTGCTATGAGGCCGTCAGCCGGAAAAACCTCGGGCTGGATGGAATGGAACACCACTGCACCGCGCCCGGCGCGCAAAACGGCTATCGGTTCTCGGAAGCGATGAAGAATCCCAGCTTTATCCGTACAGAAGAGATTCGGAGCACTTATCTGGCGATGGGCTTTACGAATTTCAAAATTGAAGGCAGAGGATTGGGCAGCGCGTTGATTTTAGAATTTCTGCTCTATTATCTGACCAAGCCGGATTTTCAGATCAATGTCCGAGAGGAAATCTATCTGGACAATATGCTTGATCTGTTCTAACGAAACAGCGCCCTCCGCACATGGGACGGAGGGCGCTGTTTTTGTTTTTTAGGCTTCCAGCCACTCGCCCTCAAAGACGAGCGCTGCGGGGCCGGTCATGTAGACGCGGTTGTTATCGGGATTCCACTCGATGATCAGGTCGCCGCCGCGCAGATGAACCGTCGTGGTGCGCTGCGGGGTACGGCCTTTCAGCATGGCGGCAACCGCCGTGGCGCATGCGCCGGTGCCGCAGGCCATTGTCTCGCCGCTGCCGCGCTCCCAGACGCGCATCTTCAGGCTGCCGTCAGGCTGCATCTGTACGAATTCCACGTTCACACGCTCAGGAAAGAGAGAATGACTCTCAATTGCCGGACCGATGTGGGTGATATCCAACTCTGATGGGTCGCTGTCGATGAAGAACACGATGTGAGGACTGCCCATCGATACGCACACGCCGCACCCTGAAAAGCCGGGAACTTCGATCAATAGATCCTGCGGCGTGGCAGTCAGCACGGGGATGCTTTCAGGGGAAAGCCCTGGCACGCCCATATCTGCGCGCAGCATCGAAGGCTTGCCTTCCACATCGCGCTGTGCCGTGACGATTTTGATGCCGGAGAGCGTTTCAATCCGCACCGTATCGCCGGGGCAGATTTCCGGATGGCGTTCCAGCATATACCGCGCGATGCAGCGGATCGCGTTGCCGCACATCCGCCCTTCGCTGCCGTCTGCATTGAACATCCGCATTTTGCAATCCGCGATCTGCGAGGGCTGGATCAGAATCAGTCCGTCGCCGCCGATGCCGGTGTGGCGGTCGCTGGCGAGGCGTGCCGCGTCCCCGATGTCCGCCGGGGCCTTATAGAGAAATTCATCGACGTAGATATAATCATTGCCGATGCCGTGCATTTTGATAAAGTGCATCACGATGACTCCTTTTTACAGCAGCGGTACGCCCGCCACGCGGAACTGCTCGACCACCTCTGCCGGCCAGATGGAGCACTGAACCTCGCCGATGTGCGCTTTGCCCAGCAACAGCATGCACAGGCGGGACTGCCCGATGCCGCCGCCAATGGTCAGCGGAAGCCTTCCGTCGATCAGCGCGCTGTGGAAGGGCAGCGCAGCGCGCTCCAGCTTGTTTGCCGCAGAGAGCTGCGCCATCATCGAGGCGGAATCCACGCGAATGCCCATGGAGGAAATTTCCAAACGGGTGTCCAGTGCCTTGTGATAGTAAACCAGGTCGCCGTTGAGGGACCAGTCATCGTAGTCCGGCGCGCGGCCGTCATGCGGCAGACCGTTCCTCAGCGGCCAGCCGATGCCCATAAAGAAGGCTGCGCCGTGTTCGCGCACAAACTTCAGCTCCCGCTGTTCGGGGGAGAGATCAGGCCAGCGGTCTTCCAATTCCGCCGTGGTGATGAAGGTCACTTCTTCGGGCAGCTGCACATCCACTTCGTAAAAAGACGCGCGCAGGCGCAGGGAGGTGGAGTAGAGCGCGCGGTGGATGCGGCGCACGGTATCCTTGAGGTATTCAGGGTTGCGGTCCTCGCGGGCGATGACCTTTTCCCAGTCCCACTGGTCGACATAGAGCGAGTGGAAGTTATCGGTCGTCTCGTCGCGGCGGATGGCGTTCATGTCGGTGTAAAGACCGCGGCCGACGGGGTAACCGTAACGGCCCAGCGCATAGCGCTTCCATTTTGCAAGCGACTGCACCACCTGCACCGCGATGCCGGGCTGCTCGAGCAGATCAAACTCCACGGGACGCTCCACGCCGTTGAGATCGTCGTTCAGACCCGTGCTCTTGTCCACAAAAAGCGGCGCGGAAACGCGCTGGAGGTTCAGCTGCGCAGCCAGCGCCTCCTCAAAATCATCCTTGGCCTGCTTGATGGCCAGCTGGGTGTGATAAAGATCCAACGAGGGCTTGTATCCCTCGGGCAGAACATGAAGATGCTCCATAAAAAACGCTCCTTTGGCCGTTGATTGCTGTTTGAAAAGATATTGCATTGCTGCGTTGAAGCGGCGATGCGCGGTATGTACATAATCATACCGTTTTGCTGCGGTTTTTGCAAGAAAAAGAAGCGATCCCGCATCTTTTCGAAACACATTTTCCATCATTTTTACATTTGAATTCCGTCATTTTTGCATGGAATCGCGTATCGGATTCTGCTATGCTTGAAATGGTAAAGAAGAGAGGACGCCAAGAGCAGCCTCTTCAAGGAAGGATGGTTTGAATATGATTGCAAGAACCGCGCCGATGGGCTGGAATTCCTGGAATACCTTCGGACCCAATATCAATGAAGAACTCATTCGCCAGATGGCGGACGTCATGGTGGAAAAGGGCTACCGCGACGCCGGATATGAATACCTCGTCATTGACGACTGCTGGTCGCTGAAGCAGCGCGACGAAAACGGGCTGCTCGTGGCCGATCCCGAAAAATTCCCTCACGGCATGAAGGCCGTTGCGGACTATGTTCACAGCAAGGGGCTAAAATTCGGCATGTACTCCTGTGCGGGCGTGCGCACCTGCGCGGGCTATCCCTCCAGTTTTGACCACGAGTTTGTGGATGCACAGACCTTTGCGGACTGGGGCGTGGATTTCCTGAAGTACGACTTCTGCAATTTCCCTGCCAACGGCGACTGCAAGATGCGCTACCAGACCATGTCCATGGCGCTCAAGGCCACCGGCCGGGAGATCCTGTTCTCCGCCTGCAACTGGGGTCGTGAGGATCCCTGGCACTGGATGCGCTCCATCGGCGCGCACATGTACCGTTCCACCGGCGATATCATGGATAACTTCGTGTCCTTCACCGATATCGTCAAATCGCAGCTGCCCAACTTCTGCGACAGCGGCAATTTCTGCTTCAATGACATCGATATGCTCACCGTCGGCATGTACGGCAAGGGCAACGTCGGCATCGGCAGCAAGTGCACCGACAACGAATACAAGGTGCAGTTCGCGCTGTGGTGCATGCTTTCCGCTCCGCTGATGATGGGCGGCGATCTGCGCAGCATGAACGAATTCTGCGAAAAGCTGATGCTCAACAAAGAGCTCCTCGCCATCAATCAAGACGAAGAAGCCCGTCCGCCGTATGTCGTGCAGCTGGGCGACCTGAACGTTGAAAACCCCAACCCCAAGGACGGCGAATTCCCGTGGGTCGTGCAGGAGCAGACCGCGCTGACCATGATCAAGCACCTCTCCGGCGGGGAGTTCGCCATCGGTCTGTTCAACCTTTCCAAGTCCGATGCGCAGATCTCCTGCATTTTCGCGGACTGCGGCCTGCCCTACACCTCCGGCTACGGCTTTGAAATGACGGACGTCTTTACCGGCGAAAAGCTCGGCGTGGTGCGCGATTACTACTGCCCGGTCATTCCTGGCCACGACTGCCGCGTGTTCCGCTGCAAGCTCGTCAAATGCTGAAGTGCATATCCTGCGGCCGGGAGCTGACCCATAACGAAGTGGGGCTGACCAAGAAGCTCATCAACCGCGGGGCGACACAGTTTCTCTGCATCGACTGCCTGGCGCACAAGTTTGAGGTGACGCGCGAGGATCTCGAAAAGAAAATCATAGAGTTCAAGGAAATGGGCTGCACGCTCTTTTCGTAAAAGCATTCCATCTGGCGCAACAGCGCAGCGAGTTTTTCGCCGCGCTGTTTCTTTTTAACAATTGGGTGTTATACTATAACCATCTTACCGGGGGAGGACCGACTGATATGAAGGTTTTTGCCTATTCTTACAGGCATTTTGACGAGGAGCCTTTTTTTGAAAAGTATTGCAAAGAGCTGGGCATCGAGTTGGGATATACCGAAAAGGATCCCACCTTGGAGACGGCGGAGTTGGCAAGGGGATACGAATACATCTCCATCCTGCTCACCCGTGTGGACGCGCAGCTGGTCGAAAAGTTTGCGTCCATGGGCGTGAAGGTGATATCCAACCGGCTGATTGGTACCGACCATGTAGACGTTAAGCGCGCCAAGGAGCTGGGCATGACCGTGACCTATGCGCCGTATAGCTCCGCCTGCGTGGCGGACTACGCCGTGATGCTGATGCTGATGAGCATTCGCAGGATGCGCCAGATCATCCGCCGCAACGAGATGAACGATTTCACGCTTCCCGGCATTCAGGGCAAAGAGATGCGCAACATGACCGTGGGCGTGCTGGGCACCGGCAAGATCGGCCGCACGGTGATTCGCGACCTGAGCGGCTTCGGCTGTAAGCTCTACGCCTATGACCTCTATCAGAACGACGAGGTCAAGCAGTACGCGCAGTATGTCTCCTTGGAGGAAATCTACCGCAACTGCGATATGATTACGCTGCATATGCCGCTGACGGACGACAATTTCCATTTGCTCAACCGCGAGGCCTTTGCGCAGATGAAGGATGGCGTGGTGATCATTAATACCGCAAGAGGGCCGCTGATCGATACTGAAGCGCTGCTGGACGCGCTGGAAAGCGGCAAGGTCGGTGCGGCAGGGCTGGACGTTGTGGAAAATGAGGTCGGCCTGTACCATAAGGATTGGAAGAACACCGTCATCCACAACCGCTATATCCCGCTGCTGCGCGGCTTCAACAATGTGGTGCTGACCTCGCATAAGGCGTATTATACCGATCAGTCGGTGGACGATATGGTGCATCATTCGCTTCTGGGCTGCTATTATGCCGCACATAATATGGAAAATCCGTTTGAAGTGTAAAACAATGAAAAGATCATGATTTTTTGAATGATTCAGACTAGTATTCCGCCGCGCTTCCCGAAATCATCGGGGCGCAGCGGATTTTTTTTCGAAAAAAAGCGTTTTATGGAATTTGGAAGCCTTTCTGCTCGGCGTTCAATCCGACATGATAGATATGTTTTTAAAAGCTTTACTTCACTTTTATTAAGTTTTATTGCAATGCAAATAAATAAATATCTCAAAAAAACGTAAATCTATTGATTTATATGGATCAATGTGATACAATATTAAAACAACTTTAATTGTTAGTTAAGCCTCTTCGATGGGGAAGGGGTAAAACAGGAGAGAGGATAGCCGCGCGATGCTTCCTTTACGGAGGAATGGCATTTATCTGTTTGCTGCTGCAACAGATGCGCGGTTTAGCACCGGATGAAGGACTTCCGTGGGATTTTTTCCAGACCCCTGTAGGATGACCGGAGGAGAGCTGATGACGGATAAGGAACTACAACACCTGAGCCGCGTGGAATTGATCGAAATTATCTATGAGCTGCAAAAGCAAAACGAGGCGGCTGCTGCTCAGGTGAAGCGGCTTGAAAAAGCGCTTGCGGACAGAGAGATCCATATCTCCAACGCGGGTTCCATCGCGGAGGCGGCCATGGGCTTAAACGGCGTCTTTGAGGCAGCGCAGGCAGCGGCGGATCAATATCTGCTGTCCCTTCAGGCGGCAGCGTCGGAACTGAAAGCCGGAGTGGATCAGGCGGAAAAGCAGCGGCAGTCGATCTTGCAAGGGGCGGAGCGCCAGGCAGCCTGGATCGTCCGGGATGCGGAACAAAAGGCGAAGATTACGCTCGCCGAGGCGGATCGCCAGATGGAGCAAAAGTGGGATCGCTTTGAAAGGCGCGTCCATGAGCTTGTCGCAGCGCATCCGGAAGTGCAAGCGCTTGTAAAAAGAGGCGGATAAGAGATGAGCGGAAGGAATAAAAGACCTGTCAGCCTACCCACGGCGGAGCAAATCGAACGGGAAAGGGATCGCCTGCGCTATAAGGCGCGTTATGGAAAAACGCTGAAGAGCACGGTTGCGGTGCTGCTGGTCGTTGCAGCGGTTGCGGTGCTGGTTGCGACGCTCTGGATGCCGGTGCTGCGCATTTATGGCAGCTCGATGTCGCCAACGCTGAAGGATGGCCAGCTTGTGATCTCTTTGAAGACAAATGACTTTAAGGCGGGAGATATTGCCGCGTTTTATCATGGAAACAAGCTCCTGATCAAGAGATTCATCGCCGGCGCGTCGGATTGGGTTTTTATCGACGAAGACGGGAACGTTTTTGTCAACAATGAGGAACTGGACGAGCCCTATCTCGCGGAAAAATCGCTGGGACAGACCAATATCGACCTGCCGTATCAGGTGCCGGATAACCGTTATTTCCTGATGGGGGATAATCGCTCGGTCTCCGTTGATTCCAGAAATTCGGCGGTAGGTTGTATCGCGCAAGATCAAATCGTCGGCAAAGTACTTTTTTGTATCTGGCCATTGCACAGCTTCGGCCCGATTCGATAGCAAAGGAGGGAAATCAAAGTGAGACAACGCCTGTCGGAGCAGATTACCGGCTACCGCCGCGTCCGCGCCCGCAGAAACCGCTGGCGCAAGGTCGTAACGGTTCTGAGCTGCATCGTGGTATTCTGTACGACATATGCCTTGATTTTGCCTGCACTCACGCTGACTCAAACGCCTGGCTGCGGGAAAGAAGTTCATGCTCATGATGAATCCTGTTATGAGACGCAGATGGGGGCTTCGGGTCTGCACTGCGAGCAGCCGGTGCACAGCCATAGCGATGCGTGCTATGGTGCAGATGGAAGCCTGATTTGCGGATATTCGGACTTTGTGATCCACAAGCATGACGCCAACTGCTTTTCCTCAGACGGGGATCTGATCTGCACCTTGCCGGAGATCCCGGAGCATGCGCATACGGATTCTTGTTATGCAGAGGAAACGGAGTTTGTTTGCGGTCTTGAGGAAAGCGAAGGACACCGGCATTCGGAACAGTGCTATGAGCAAAAACAGGTGCTGAGCTGCGGCTTGGAGGAAAGCGAGGAGCACACGCATGGCGCGGACTGTTATACCGAAGAAATTTCCCTCGTCTGCGGTAAAGAAGAGCAGGAGCCTCATACCCATGCGGAAGAATGTAAAAAGACGCGGCAAAGCCTGATCTGCACGCAGAGAGAAGCCATTCCGCATGAACACACCGAGGCTTGCTATACAAATGGCGTCCTTGCCTGCGGAAAGGTGCAGACTCTTTGCCATCAACACAGCCAGGCCTGCTTTGACTCTGCCGAAGAAAAGAAGGTTCTGATCTGCGGGAAGGAGGAGCACCGGCATGACGCCTCGTGTTACGACGTTACAGAAGTGCCCGAGATCATGTATCACTGCGGCATGGGCGAACACACCCACAAGGAAGAATGCTATGATGAAAGCCATGCCCTGATTTGCAGTATCCCGGAGCACGTCCACACGGAGGACTGTGTAGATAAAAACGTCATCTTTGGATGCGGATTGCCGGAACATACGCACACAGAGGCGTGCAGGGACGCGCAGGGGACACTCCTTTGCCAGTTTCAGGAACATAAGCATGACCAATCCTGCATCGCAATGAGGAGCGCGCCGCCGGAGACGAAAAACGGAAAAACCTTTACCTATACGGATGAGTCGTCAGGTTTGACGGCGTCCCTTACGCTTCTTGATGAAAATATCGGATATGCGCCTGAAGAATACAGCCTCCGGATCAGAATTCAAGATGCGGCGGATTATCAGAACATTTTGAACTCCTTTGCGGCTCATGGACACACCATTGAGAAAACGGCGATCTACAAGATCGATCTGGTCAGGAAGGATAACAACGATCAGAGTGTTTCCCCGTATGGAAAGTATGAGTTGGTCATGAACTGGCAAAGCGGGCTGTTTGCCCATGTGGAGCCTGAGGATGAGCTGAAGTTCTACTATTGCAGAAATCCCCAAAGCGAGCCTACGGAGCCGAAGGAATATCGTCCTGTCCTTGATGGAGATGGAAATGTGACTTCCCTGACGGTGTCCGACGATTCCTTCCCCCACAGCACGGAGTTTCTGTTTGTGCGCTTAGGGACTCCGGACAAACTGATTGCCGGAAATTACGATCTTCAGTATAACGACGTCAAGGATCGCTTTCTGCGCGACCCGGAGTATTCCAGATACTACAATTCCAACAGCCCTCTCGGGACGGCAGGCAGCTTCCATATTGTTGCGTTCGACACGGCGACGCTGTCTACCCATACGAACGGCAATGTGCTGGCTAAAAAACTGTTTGCCCGAAGCAACTTCGGTACGAATCAGTATCCTCATGAGTTGAGCTATATTCAGGAATATGCTCAGGTTCATCCCGACAGCGCCTCCGGGAATGATCATGTGCTGGCCATCGGCAGCGGGAATACGGTTGATTTTACAGACAATGGAAATGCGTTTTCAATCAACGGCACAAAAATCAGCAGACCGCGCCATTTGGTTCAGGATAGGAATACTGAGCAAGACCCGTTCATCGATCTGAACCGCGTAAGGAGAGAGATCGAGCGGATCTCGGCCAGATTGAGCGGCTTCCGCGAAGCAAATCTGGACTTCAAATCCGCATCGGAATTGCAGGCGGATCACAGCAAGCTGATCCTGCGCAGGCCGTCTGACGTAGGGGTTGAGTCGATCCGTGCATCTGAGCTTGCGTCAAAATTTGGCGGAAAATTGCAAATCGACGGCTTTCGGTCCGGCCACAACGGGACGGTCATCATCAATGTGGACTGCGCAGGCGTTTCGCAGGTCTACCTTCCGCAGGCAAGGGTCGTCATTGACGGTCAGGAGCAAGGGGTCGGCGAGGTGACGGAATTCTATGCGGGCAAGGTGATTTGGAATTTTGTGAACGCCGGCGGCGTCACGATCCATACCCACCTGATGACGGGCGCGGTGATTGCGCCCGGAGCAACCGTCAATATCGGGCAAAATCTGAACGGAACCGTCGTAGCGGACCGTGTAAATGTAAACGCCGAGTCCCACCGAACGGATTTCCTCGGAAAAATCACCGAACCTCAAGACCCGGGCGACGAGCCGGAACCCGATGAGCGCCATATCTTCGTACAGAAGGTCGAAACGGGCAACGTGGGAGTCGTGCTGCCGGGAGCAGAGTTTGATCTCTTCAAGTGGGAGGGGACGGACTGGGAAAAGGTGCATACAGCGGATCCGTGGACGACGGATTCCGATGGAACCATCAAGCTGACTTCGCTGGAGCCGAACGTGGCGTATAAGTTGGTTGAAACAAAAGCGCCGACACACTATGTTCTGAAGAGCGATCCGGTCTTCTTCTGGATGGAGGATAAGGACCAGAAGCCTCCGTACGCTCATCCGGATGACTTTAACGGACGAAGCATAGAAAATGGGGGACATATCCAGATCTCCAATGACAAATCCGAGGGAGACGGCATCTCTGTGATCGTTAAAAAGCTCTGGAAAGCGAAGGACGGCTCAGACCTGATGGAGATAACGGTGCCCAGCATCGAGATCAGTATCTATCAGATCCCGGATGGGAACGAAAACGCCAAGACGGTCTATGGCAAGCTGATGCTCTCGGCGGAAAACGGATGGGAGCAAACGCTTACGGATTTGCCGCTGACCGGCGAGAATACGGAGGGTCAGACGGTGACATATGACTACTCCGTTGAAGAGATCCCGATTCAAGACTTTGAGGTGAATATCGAGCGCGAAGGAAATATTTTTATCATCACGAACACCCGCATCCAGTCGGATTACGTTCTCCCTGAAACGGGCGGACCGGGAAGCGCTTTGTTCACGTTGAGCGGTGCGCTCATGCTGGCGGCAGGCTTCCTACTGGGATGCAGCCGGAGGCGCAAAGGGGAAAGGAGGACGATGTAGCCTCCTGAATCGGTTTGCGCATGCCGACAACTCATTTACAAAAAACAGGATAAAAGGAGAGGTTCCATGATAAAACGAGCTTTGGCTTTCCTGCTGACGCTTGCGCTGGTGCTTGCACTGGGCGTATCCGCGCTTGCGGCGGGAGAATCGTACACCATCACCATCACCAATTCATCGACCGGCCATACCTATCAGGCATACCAGATCTTTGCGGGCGACCTTCAGACCGTTGAGGGAAAGACCGTGCTTACCGACATTGTGTGGGGCAGCGGGATCACGGCGGAAGGACAGACAGCGCTCGGTAATGCAGCTGAAAAGGCAAAAAGCCTGACCACGGAGGAAGATGCGCGTGCCTTTGCTAAGGCGGTTGCGTCATATCTGACCAATCCCTCTGTGAGCACTGCCGGAGCCGGTATCTATACGATTACCAATCTGAATCCCGGTTACTATCTGGTCAAGGATAGTGACAATACCCTCACCGGTGCAGACGATTTCTATACAGCCTATTTGATGAAGGTTGTCGGAAACGTGATCGCAGCTCCGAAGGGCGATAAGCCGACACTGAATAAGCAGATCAAGCATAATGAAAACGGCGAATGGGGTGTTGTGGGCGACAACCAGATCGGAGACACCGTTGAGTTCCGCACTATCACCAAGGTTCCCAATACATCGGGTTACACAAAATACGACTATATCATCCACGATACCATGTCTGCCGGACTGACTTCCAATGTCAAGACCAGCGCAGATGTCACGATCAAGGTCAACGATGCAACTGTGCTCCCTGCCGAGTATTACACCGTAACCGCAAACGGCAATAGCTTTTCCGTCCGGGTCGATATTCTCAAGGCGATTCAGGATGGAAAGATGGCCCATGACAATGAGCTTTTTACTTACTATACCGGTGTGCTGAATGCTGACGCCAAGGCGTATGACGAGGGAAAGCAGGAAAACGCGGCTTATCTTGAATACAGCAACAATCCCAATGTTGACACCGAGAAAGGAAAGACCCCTGAAAAGAAGGTCTATGACTGGACGTTCAAGATGGGCGTCAACAAGGTGGACGAAACCGGCAAAGCGTTGACCGGCGCAAAGCTTGCCCTGTCTAAAAACGGCGCACTCAAGGTTGCGGATATGAACTGCAATGATGAAGGCATTCCTGCTGTTACCACGGGGCTTATCGGCATGGTGAAGGCCGCCAATGGCGTATACCGCGTTGCAATGGACGGCGATGCGAACGTTGTTTATGTGATCGAGGCAGGCGATCCCGTTATCAAGGGACTGGACGATACCATTGATTACTATTTGTATGAGACAAAAGCGCCCGGTGGCTATAATCTGCTGTCCGAGCCTGTACAGTTCAAGATCTCCGCTTCCTATGTGGAGGATGGCTCCGATTACACGAGCGTGACGGTTATGGTCGGCACGGCTGTGGCCTCCGATGCGCTGAGTACAAATATTGTAAACAAAACCGGTTCGACCCTTCCTGAAACCGGCGGCGTCGGCACCACCGTGTTCTATCTCCTCGGCGGCCTGCTGGCTGTGGGGGCGGGTGTTGTTCTCGTCACGAAAAAGCGTATGAATAAGACCGACGACTGAAAAATGAGCGGGCGCTGACGCGATCAAAGCGGACGCGCCGGCAAACCCTCAAAAAATGGCTGCAAAGGGGGCGGAGCGTTTTTCCGCGCGCCGTCCCTACAGCAGCAAGGAGAATCCTGCGAATGAAAAGAAAACTCTCAACGATGCTGCTGATTCTGGTGTTTTTTGCAGGACTGTCCTTGCTTCTGTATCCCTCCTTGAGCGACTATTGGAATTCCTTCCATGCGTCCCAGGCGGTGGCAACCTATTCCGAAGAGGTGAGAAACCTCAATGCCGATAAATACGACCGCTTGATCGGGGAAGCAAGGGAGTATAACGCGGCGCTCCCCGGCAGATACAAGGCCTTCTTCCTTTCCGAAAGCGATCGCAGCACATACAATGCACTCCTTGACGTCAATGGGACGGGCGTCATGGGATATATTGAGATCCCGACCATCCAAATTTCTCTACCCATCTATCATGGCACGGAGGACGAGGTGCTTCAGATCGCCGTTGGGCATCTGGACTGGTCCAGCTTGCCGGTAGGGGGGGAAGGCACCCACTGCGTTCTGTCTGGGCATCGCGGTCTTCCCAGCGCGAAGCTCTTTACCAATCTGGATAAGCTGGTGGCAGGGGATAAGTTTGTGATCCGCGTGTTGGACGAAGTGATGACCTATGAAGTGGATCAGATCCTGATTGTCGAGCCGAACGACCTGTCCGCACTGGCAATCGAAAAAGGGAAGGATCTGTGCACCCTCGTCACGTGCACGCCTTACGGCGTCAACTCCCACCGGCTTCTGGTGCGCGGCCACCGCGTGGAAAATGAATCAGAGGAGATCCGAGTCACTTCGGACGCCATGGAGATTGATCCCCTGATCGTTGCGCCCGCCGTAGCCCTGCCGATGCTTCTTGCACTGCTGTTCATCCTGCTGGTATCGGGGAAGAAAAAGAAATCGGACGGAGGAAAGAAAAATGCGAAAACTGAGTAGCCGAGTGATCACAGGCTTGCTGTGTTTGCTGTGCGTGCTCGCCCTGTTCCCTGCTCAGACGTTTGCAGCCGCTGTGATCGACCTGAACAGGGACGTGCGCCTCACGATTGAATTCAGGCACAGCAAAAAACCGGTATCAGATGTGCCTTTTGACCTGTATTTTGTGGCCGATGTGGATGCCTATGCGGAGTTTTCCCTTGCGGGGGATTTCCGGAAGTATCCTGTCTCGGTCAACGGTCTATCTGCCGATGCGTGGAAAAGCCTTGCGGAAACACTCGCTGTGTACGCGGATCGGGATCAACTCAAGCCCTTGGATAGCGGAAAGACGGGCGGGCAGGGGATCCTCCGTTTCCCGAATCAGCAGGCGGGCTTGAAGCCGGGCCTGTATCTGGTTATCGGCCGGAAGCTGGTGAAGGACGGTTTTACCTACATCACCGAGCCGTTTCTGGTTTCTTTGCCCAATCCCCAGAAGGAAAGCGACGTTTGGTCATACGATGTGACCGCAGTTCCCAAGCATACGCAGACGGAAAATCCGCCTGTACCGTCCGAACAGACGGTCGACCGCAAGGTTCTGAAGGTATGGAAGAAGGATATTCCTCAGCTCCGTCCGCAGCAAGTCACAGTTCAGCTTCTCAAGGACAACATTGTATACGACACAGTGATCCTCAGCGAGGCGAACAGCTGGCGGCATTTCTGGGGAAAGCTTCCCGAATATAACCGGGACGGTTCCAAGATCATCTGGAGTGTGGTGGAAAAGGAGCTTCCCCATTACACGGTGCTCATCAGTGCCGAGGGGATCACCTTTACCGTCACAAATACCTATGCGCCCGATCCGCCGTCGGGAGATACCGTCACGCGGACGGTGCTGAAAGTATGGGATGATCAGGGGTATGAGAATCGCCGTCCGGAATCGGTGCAGGTGACGCTGCTGCAAAACGACGTTGCTTTTGAAACCCGAACCTTGAGTGAAGCAAACGGGTGGCAGTACACATGGGATAAGCTTCCCAAGGTAGATCAAAGCGGTAAGGAAATCAGCTGGACGATTCGCGAGGCTGCGGTTTCCGGCTATCGATCCGCTGTTCGGCTGAATGGCGATACATTTGTGCTCACCAATATGCTGAGCAAGCAGAAGCTGCCTCAGACAGGTGTGCTCTGGTGGCCGGTACCAATCCTCGCTGTGACGGGGCTGGCTTTTTTGATCGTGGGAACTGCTTCGAGAAAGAATAGGGATCATGAGTAAACAAAGCAAGATCTGCATGGGGATGGGGCTGCTGCTGCTGACGGCGGCGCTCCTTCTTGCGGCTTATAATCTTTGGTGCGATAAGGCGGCGGGGGATTCATCCGAACGGGTTCTCGAGCAGCTGAACTCCGATATTCAGGAGCACATCAATATGAGCCTGCCTGATCTCCCATCCGGCGAGTCATTGGAGGAGGCCTATATTCCAGATTATGTGCTGAACCCGGAAATGGATATGCCGCAGGAGGAAGTAGACGGTCAGGAATATAGCGGTGTGTTGACCATACCGGCTTTGTCGCTGGATCTGCCTGTGATCGGTGAATGGAGTTATTCCAATTTGAGAACTGCTCCTTGCCGTTATGCGGGTTCTGTCTATCTGAACAACATGGTGATCGCTGCTCATAACTACCGCAGTCATTTTGGACGGCTGAAAGACCTGCCGCAGGGTGAAGAAGTAATCTTCACAGACATGGACGGAAATGTATTTCGATATAGAACCGCTGAGATGGAGATTCTTTCACCTTTTGCGGTTGAAAAGATGACGAGCGGGGATTGGGATATGACGCTGTTTACCTGCACAGTCGGTGGCCAATCCCGCGTGACGGTGCGCTGCGTGCTCGAAGAGCGCGCGTACGCGTGAGCGAAGAAAACGCTGGTTTGTCAGAATGCAAATAAAGCAAAAAAACGCAGCCTTCGGTATGATGACTGAGGGCTGCGTTTTTCTGTTGGAAATTGGCGTGCTGTTCCCGGCGGTCCTTTCGTCGGAGAAAAGGCGACGACGCCTGCCGTTCAGGCGGCCATGGAGGCCAAATATGGTTTGGATAAGCCGCTTTTGGAGCAGTATGGAACCTATCTTAAGGATATTGTAACCCGCTTCGATTTCGGCCCGTCCCTGAAGCAACGCGGCCGTCAGGTCGTCGATATCATCAGCGACGGCATGAAGACCTCTGCCAAGCTCGGCTTGATTGCAGCTTTCGGCGCGATGATTCTCGGCATCGTATTCGGCGCGGTTGCCGCGCTTCGCCGCAACAGGATCATTGATAAAGTCATCATGGTGATTACGACTGCATTTGTTTCGATGCCATCGTTCATTATGGGTTCGCTGCTGCTGATTGTGTTCTCCGTCAAGCTCGGCTGGTTGCCGGCAAACGGTTCCACAACGACGGGCTTGATACTCCCGATCGTGACCCTCGGCCTGTACCCGATGGCCTATATCACCCGTTTGACCCGCTCGTCCATGCTGGACGTGCTGGGGCAGGATTATATCCGCACGGCTAGAGCCAAGGGCGTTCCGGGCTTCCGGATCATTTTCGGTCATGCTTTGAAGAATTCTCTCATCCCCGTCATCACCTATGCCGGCCCGATGATTGCCTATATCGTCACGGGTTCGCTGGTCGTGGAGCAGATTTTTGCGGTTCCCGGCATCGGCCGTGCGTTTGTCAATAGCATTACCGGCCGCGACTACACGCTGATTATGGGCACGACCATTGTGCTGGCAATTCTGGTTATCGTCATGAATCTGGTCAGCGATATTCTTTATAAAATCGTCGATCCTCGGATCGAGCTGGAGTAAGGAGGCAGAAAGATGATGAAGAAAAAGCCGTTCAGCTTTCATGTTGATCTGGATGCGTTTACTCCGGCAACGGATGAAGAAAAAGCCTATATGGTGCAAATGCGGCCATCCAGTACTTTTTTCAAGGATGGGTGCAGACGCTTGATGAAAAACAGAGTCGCAATGGTCAGCTTGATTATCGTGCTGATTATTACGCTGGCTGCGATCATTCTCCCGATGTTCTGGCCCTATTCCTACGAGCAGCAGTTGGGCGTGACGCCCGGCAAGCCCGTGGATGCCTCGTTTAAAAACCTTGCGCCGTTTGAATACGGCAAGAGCGAACAGGTGCGTATTGATGCCGGGGAGAAAGTATTCCCGCATATCTTCGGCACGGACTCGGCAGGACGCGATTATTTCATCCGCGTGGTTTACGGCACGCGAATTTCCCTTGCGGTAGGCTTCTTTGCCAGCATCATCGTGCTCATCGTCGGCATGACGATCGGCTCCATCGCCGGTTACTGCGGCGGCAAGGTTGATCTGTTCATCATGCGCATCGTGGATATTATTTATTCTTTGCCCGACATGCTGATGGTCATTCTGCTGGCTTCGGTGCTGAAGGTCGCCATCGGCAATTCTCTGGAAGGCACTGTGCTGGAGCAGATCGGCAGCAACATCATCAGTTTGTTTATTGTCTTTGGTGTGCTGTACTGGGTTTCGATGTCCCGACTAATCCGCGGACAGATTCTTTCCCTCAAAGAGCAGGAATATGTCCTTGCCGCACAGGCGACCGGCGCTTCCGGCAGATGGATCATCACGCGGCATCTGATTCCCAATTGCATCAGCGTCATCATCATTTCGACGGCCCTGCAGATTCCCAATGCGATCTTTACGGAGAGCTTCCTCTCCTTCCTGGGTCTGGGTGTCAATGCGCCGATGCCATCTCTTGGCTCTCTGGCGTCGGATGCGCTGAACGGCATTTCTTCTTATCCGTACCGAATGGTGATTCCCGCTGTTGTGATTTCCCTGATCGTGCTTTCTCTGAACCTCTTCGGCGACGGATTGCGCGATGCATTCGACCCCAAGCTCAACGGCTGATGAAGGGAGGAAAAGATCATGTCTTTGCTTGAAGTCAACGACCTGCACACCTCCTTTTTCACCGATGCGGGCGAGGTAAAGGCGGTTAACGGCGTGTCCTTCTTCCTCGAGCGGGGCAAGGTGCTCGGCATCGTGGGCGAATCCGGATCGGGCAAATCGGTCACGGCCTATTCCGTCATGCAGATTCTTGCCGGAACGGGTAAAATCACCTCCGGCTCGATCAAGTTCGACGGGCAGGAGCTGGTCGGTTCCGGCGAAAAGGTGATGAAAACCATCCGCGGCAACCGCATTTCCATCATCTTTCAGGATCCCATGACCTCGCTCAATCCGACCTATACCATCGGCCGTCAGCTGATGGAGGCCATCATGCTGCACACCAAGCGCAACCGCAAGCAGGCGTATGACCGCGCGGTGGAAATGCTCCGCTTGGTCAATGTCAACGAGCCGGAAAAACGCATGAAGCAGTATCCCTTCGAGTTTTCCGGCGGCATGCGCCAGCGCGTCATGATCGCCATGGCGCTGGCGTGCGAGCCGGATATCCTGATTGCCGACGAGCCGACCACCGCGCTGGATGTCACAATCCAGGCGCAGATCCTCGACCTGATGAAGTCCCTGCAAAAGGAACTCGGCATGGCGATCATCTTGATTACCCACGACCTTGGCGTTGTGGCGCAGATGTGCGACGAAGTCATTGTCATGTATGCCGGTTCCATTTGCGAGCAGGGCACGGCAGATGAGATCTTTTATAACCCTGCTCATGAGTATACCAAGGGCTTGCTGCGTTCCATTCCCTCCAACGAAAACGTCGGCATGAAGCTGGAACCCATCAAGGGCACACCCATCGATCTGCTGAATATGCCGGTCGGTTGCCCCTTCGCCCCGCGCTGCGAAAACGCCATGAAGATCTGCCTGAACCATTGCGCCGAGCGCATGGTCATCAATCAGGATCATATGGCTGCCTGTTGGATGAACGTCAAAAAGGGCGTGGAGGACGGCACAATCTCGCTGGATGATGCAGCAGAGGAGAACCCTGAAGAGAAAGGCGGTGCTGAAAAATGAACAAGAATGAAAACGCACAGCCGATCATCGATGTAAGAAACCTGAAAGAATACTTCAATATCAATATGGGTTTGTTCCGCACCAAGCCCCTCAAGGCCGTGGACGATGTGAGCTTCTCCATCAAAGCGGGCGAGACGCTGGGTCTGGTCGGCGAATCCGGCTGCGGCAAGACCACCGTCGGCCGCACAATCCTGCACCTTTACAAGCCCACGGCGGGCGAGATTTACTACCACGGCAGGAAGATCGTGACGAAGGACGATATCAAGGCCTTCCGCCAGAAGGCTTCGATGGTGTTTCAGGATCCGTATTCTTCGCTGAATCCCCGCATGACGGTTGCGGATATCATCGGCGAGCCGCTGGATGTCCATAAGCTCTATTCTTCCAAGAAGGAGCGTCAGGAACGCATTCTGGAGCTGATGAGCTATGTCGGCCTGAACAGTGAACACGCGGCGCGCTATGCGCACGAGTTCTCCGGCGGTCAGCGTCAGCGCATCGGCATCGCACGAGCGCTTGCTGTCAACCCCGACTTTGTCGTCTGCGACGAGCCGGTATCCGCTCTGGACGTTTCGATTCAGGCGCAGGTCATCAATATGTTTGCGGAGCTTCAGCAGCAGCTGGGGCTGACCTATCTTTTCATCGCGCACGATCTGCTCGTGGTGCGTCACATCAGCGACCGCATCGCTGTGATGTATCTGGGCAAGATGGTGGAGCTTGCAAGTGCTTCGGAGATCTACGATCATCCGCTGCACCCGTATTCCAAGTCCCTGCTGTCTGCCGTGCCGGTTCCGGATCCCAAGATCGCGCGCGCCAACCAGCGCATCGTGCTCTCGGGCGATATTCCCAGCCCGCTCAACGCGCCCAGCGGCTGCCCGTTCCGCACGCGCTGCCCCTATGCCGGTGAGCAGTGCGCGGAAAGTATGCCGGAATTCAAGGAGGTTTCCTCCGGCCACTTCGTTGCCTGCCACAAGGTGAACGAAATCAACTGATCTGAATATGCGATGAGCATATTTAAGATAAAAAACGAAAGGATGAGTTTTCCATGAAGAAGATCCTTGCTCTTGTGTTGGCTCTTGCTATGGTGCTCTCGCTGGCAGCGTGCAGCAGCACGCCTGCCGAAAGCGCAGCGCCCACGGATGCTCCCGCTGAAAGCGCGGAAGCGCCTGCCGAATCTGCTGACGCTCCCGCAGATAATGCGGAACCCAGTGTCATCAATGTCTGCTTGGCTTCCGAACCGGATACCATTGATCCTGCGCTCAACTCCGCCGTGGACGGCGCGACCCTGACGGCGCACCTGTTCAGCGGCCTGGCCAAGTGGGCACAGGACGAAAACGGCAACCTCGAGATCGTTGCAGATGCAGCCACTGAGCTGCCTGAAGGCGTGACCAACGAGGACGGCACTGTGACCTACACCTACACCCTGCGCGATGGCATGACTTGGTCTGACGGCCAGCCTGTTACTGCCGGTGACTTCGCCTTTGCCTGGAAGCGCGCTGCTTCCCCCGCGCTGGCTGCGGACTACGGCTACATGTTCGAAGTCGTGGACGGCTATGCGGATGTTTGGGCGACCGACGACGCAGGCAACTACGTCAACCCCGATGCGGAGCTGAATGTCGTTGCTCTGGACGACAAGACCCTCCAGGTGACTCTGTCCAACACAGTTGCTTACTGGAATGAGCTGCTCGCCTTCCCGGCCTACTTCCCCGTTCGTGAGGATGTTGTGGCCAACGAAGCCTGGGCGACCGATCCTTCCACCTATGTCTGCAACGGCCCGTACACCATGGCTGCTTGGGATCACAACAGTGTGATCTCCCTGCAGAAGAACCCCAACTACTATAATGCGGATGCCATCACCATGGACACGATCAACTTCTATCTGTCCGATGACGCCAACAACATGCTCTCCAACTTCGAGAACCGTTCTTGGCAGCTGATCGACGATGTTCCCACCAATGAGATCGCTTCCCTGAAGGAAGAATATCCGGATGAGTTCGTTGTCGCCGGCCAGATTGGTACGTACTATGTTTGCTGGAACATCAATGAAGAAATCCTGCCCGCTTCCTCCACGCTGACCGGCGCGGACGCCGAGAAGGCTAAGGAAGAGATCCGCAACGCCATCGGCCTGCTCTTGGACCGCAACTACATCGTTGAGGAAATCGGCCAGGCCGGTCAGGTTCCCGCTTCCTCCTTCGTTTCGATGGGCATGACGGATGCCGATGGTTCTCAGTTCTACCAGAACGCCGGCCACAACGACGCCTTCGACGGCTACTACGATGTGTCCAAGGATTCCTTCGAGTCCAACTTTAACACCGCTGTGGAGACCCTGAAGAAGTACTACACCTTCGACGAGGCGACCCAGCAGTTCACCGATTTCCCCACGTTGACTTACCTGTACAACACCGGTGAAAGCCACAAGGCCACCGGTGAGTACCTGCAGTCTGCGCTGGCCGCTGTCGGCATCACCATGAACCTGGAGAACCAGGAGTGGGCGACCTTCCTCAACACCCGTAAGAACGGCGATTACTCCATCGCCCGTAACGGCTGGGTGGCCGACTACAACGACCCGATCTGCTTCCTGGATATGTGGACCACGGCTTCCGGCAACAATGATGTTCAGTTCGGCAAGGGCGCGAACGCCGATGTTGCGATCTACAACCTGGATCTGACTCCCTACGGTTATGACGTCAACGTGACCAATGGCACTTGGGCGCAGACCTATGATGTGCTGATTTCCTCCATCAAGTCCTGCACCGATTCTGCAAACCGTTACGCCATGATGCACATCGCTGAGGATATGCTGATGCAGACCGGCTGCATCGTGCCCCTGTACTTCTACACCGATATTTATATGCTCGACAGCAACGTGCATGGCTTCTACTCTAACCCCCTGGGTTACAAGTACTTCATGTACTGCACGATCGAAGAATAAGATCGGGTAAAACTAAGACGGCGTCGGATTTATCCGACGCCGTCTATTTTGCATTTGCAAGTACTACGTGCGTTCAATCAGATTTGGATGAAAGCAAAAAGCACAAAACCCTGCGGCAGTACATCAGCTGCTGCAGGGTTTTGTGCTTAATCGTGCGTAAATCTTACTCCCACTCGATGGTTGCCGGGGGCTTGGTCGTGATGTCGTAGACGACACGGTTGACCGAGGGAACCTCGTTGACGATGCGCGCAGAGGTGCGGGCCAGCACGTCGTAGGGGATGCGGGACCAATCCACCGTCATGAAATCGACGGTGTTGACGGCGCGCAGCGCGACGGTGTAATCGTAGGTGCGGCCGTCGCCCATCACGCCGACGGAGCGCATATTGGTCAGCACGGCGAAATACTGGTTGATGTCGCGGGAAAGACCGGCTTTGGCGACTTCCTCGCGGAAAATCGCGTCAGCCTCTTTGAGAATGGCGATCTTTTCGCGGGTGATGTCGCCGATGATGCGCACCGCAAGGCCGGGGCCGGGGAAGGGCTGACGCCAAACCATGTCCTCCGGCAGACCGAGCTCCAGACCCAGACGGCGAACCTCGTCCTTGAACAGGTCGCGCAGCGGTTCGATGATCTCCTTGAAGTCGATCACGTCGGGCAGGCCGCCCACATTGTGGTGGCTCTTGATGGTTGCCGCCGTGCCGGTGCCGGATTCGATCACATCGGGGTAGATCGTGCCCTGCGCCAGATAATCAACCTTGCCGATTTTCTTGGAGGCTTGCTCGAACACGCGGATGAACTGCTCGCCGATGATCTTGCGCTTCTTTTCCGGCTCGGAAACACCGGCCAGCGCGGTGAGAAACTGCTCGCTCGCGTCGATGCAGATCAGATCGATGTCAAACTGATTGCGGAACAGATCCTCGACCTGTTCCGGCTCGTCCTTGCGCATCAAGCCGATATCCAGGAATACACAGGTGAGCTGCTTGCCCACCGCACGATTGAGCAGCGCGGCGCAAACTGCGCTGTCCACACCGCCGGAAAGAGCGCACAGCACGCGGCCGGAGCCGATCTTCTTGCGCAGCGCCGCGACGGTCTCTTCTACATATTGGGGCATGGACCAGTCGCCATTCAGCTTGCAGACGTTGTAGAGAAAGTTGCGCAGCATCTCAGTGCCGTGCTCGGTGTGCTGCACTTCCGGGTGGAACTGCACGCCGTAGAACTTCTTTTCTTCGTTGGCAATGGCCGCGATGGGGCAGGTGGAGGTGGAGGCGATGGCGCGGAAGCCTTCGGGCAGTACGGCCGCCTGATCGGTATGACTCATCCAGCAGCGGGAAGTGCCCGCAATGCCGTCGAACAGCGCGCAGTCCGAAAGCGTGATATCCGTCTGGCCGTATTCTTTGAGGGAGGCGGAGCGAACCTCGCCGCCCAGCATCACAGTCATCAGCTGCATGCCATAGCAGATGCCGAGCACGGGGATGCCCAGTTCAAAAATTTCGGGCGTGCAGCGGGGCGCGCCTTCGGCGTAAACGCTGTTGGGGCCGCCGGTGAGAATGATGCCCATCGGGTTTTTGGAACGAATGCGTTCGATAGACGATCCGCCGGGGATCATCTCGCAGTACACGCCCTCGTCACGCACGCGGCGCGCAATGAGCTGATTGTACTGTCCCCCGAAATCGAGCACAAGAACGGTCTGATGCTGTGTCTGGGACATGAAAAAACCTCCCTGAAAGGACGGAATAAGGGTGTTGGAAGACAAAAAACACATAAATTACACTATAAGATTTTGAGCGGTTTGTCAAGTGCAGGAAGGAGGAAGATAAGAGAATAAATATGAATATATATGCAGTAACTGTGCATAAGTCTGTATTGAACTTGTTCGGAGACGTATAATCGGCGGCATTCTTTGGATAGAGCAGCTTTTTGTAAAATTTTTAGATGGATAAATCCGAACGTTCTAAATGTTAATTTGTACGAAAGTTCAGAATAACAGCGATTTAGACAAGAAAAAAGGCGCAGTGAACACTGCGCCGTCAAAAAACAGGGAAAAATGAAAATCAAAACCGAACGTGGTTCAAAACTCGGTTTTGGAAACACGTCTCAATCTAAACAAGTATTATATAGCAGCATTTTTGAAAAAGCAAGAGGCGATTTTACGGCAAAAGGTTAAAAGTGCGTTATCCGGCCAAAAACCTTTGCAATTTATGAGCGGAAATGGTATATTGATACACAAGAAAAGCGAACGCAGGAGGCTTGCATGAAAGCATATCTCATCCTGGAGGACGGCACGGTCTTTGAGGGCCGGCGCATCGGCGCGGACAGAGACGTTGTGTGCGAAGTGGTGTTCAATACCGCAATGGCAGGGTATCTCGAAGTGTTGACCGACCCTTCCTACGCAGGACAGGGCGTGGCCATGACTTATCCCCTGATGGGCAACTACGGAATCAATGAAGAGGACGCGGAGAGCCGCCGGCCCTGGGCCTCGGCTTTCATTGTGCAGTCGGTTGCGCGCCGCGCGTCCAACTACCGCAGCGAAGAGGAGCTGGATCGCTATCTTTCCCGCTATGATATTCCCGGCATCGCCGGGCTGGATACCCGCGCGCTGACGCGCCATCTGCGCACCCGCGGCACCATGAACGGCATGATTACCTCCCGCGAGGATCTGTCGATTCAGGCCTGTTCCAAGATTGCGCGCGATTACCGCGTTACCGGCGTGGTCAAGATGGTCAGCCGAACGGAAATGGAGCATATCCCCGGCGAGGGCAAGCGCGTCGCGCTGATGGATTACGGCGCGAAGAACTCCATCCTGCGCTCCCTGCGCCGCAGAGGCTGTGACCTTTATGTATTTCCTTATAATACCCCTGCGGAAGAGGTGCTTGCCATTCAGCCCGACGGCATCATGCTCTCCAACGGCCCCGGAGACCCGGAGGAGTGCGTGGAGTCCATCGCCTGCGTGCGAAAGCTCTACGATAGCGGCCTGCCGATCTTCGGCATCTGCCTGGGTCACCAGATCACGGCGCTGGCCATGGGCGCGAAGACCGTCAAGATGGATTACGGCCACCACGGTGTCAACCATCCGGTCAAAGAGCTGTCCACCGGCCGTGTGTATATCACCAGCCAGAACCACAACTTCATGGTCAAGGCCGATACCATTCCCGCTGAGGGACAGGTCAGCTTTCTTAACGTCAACGACGGCTCGGTGGAAGGCGTGACCTACGACGGCGGCCGCGTCTACACGGTGCAGTTCCATCCCGAGGCCAGCCCCGGACCCGTCGATACCAATTTCCTGTTCGACCGCTTCATTAACGTCATGGGAGGTCAGCTCGATGCCTAAGAATCAAGAGATCCATAAGGTACTGGTCATCGGTTCCGGTCCCATCGTCATCGGCCAGGCGGCCGAATTCGACTACGCGGGCACGCAGGCCTGCCGCTCGCTGAAAGAAGAGGGCTTGGAGGTTGTGCTCATCAACTCCAACCCCGCCACCATCATGACCGACGGCGACATCGCGGACTGCGTCTACATCGAGCCGCTGATTGCCGAAAGCGTCAAGAAGGTCATTGAGAAAGAGCATCCCGATTCCGTGCTGGCGACGCTGGGCGGCCAGACCGGCCTGAACCTGGTCATGGAGCTGGCGGAGGAGGGCTACCTCGACCGCATGGGCGTCAAAATCATCGGCACGCAAGCGCCCGCCATCAAGAAGGCGGAGGATCGTCTGGCGTTCCAGGAGACCATGCAGTCCATCGGCGAGCCGTGCATCGACGGTCTGGTCATCGAGACCGTGGAGGATGCCTGCGCCTTTGCCGAAAAGATCGGTTACCCCGTCATTGTGCGCCCCGCTTACACTCTGGGCGGTTCCGGCGGCGGTATCTGCAAGAACCGCAAAGAGCTGGAAACCATCTGCGAAAACGGTCTGCGCCTTTCCCGTGTCAATCAGTGCCTGATTGAAAAGTGCATCGCGGGCTGGAAGGAAATCGAATACGAAGTGATGCGCGACAGCGCCGGAAACCGCATTACCGTCTGCAATATGGAAAACCTCGACCCCGTCGGCGTGCACACGGGCGATTCCATCGTCGTGGCGCCCTCGCAGACGCTGGCCGATAAGGAATATCAGATGCTGCGCACTGCGGCGCTGAACATCATCGACGCGCTGGGGATCGTCGGCGGCTGCAACGTGCAGTTCGCGCTCAACCCGCATTCCGCGCAGTACGTCGTCATCGAGGTCAACCCCCGCGTGTCCCGCTCTTCCGCGCTGGCTTCCAAGGCGACCGGTTATCCCATCGCCAAAGTTGCTGCCAAGATTGCACTGGGCTATACGCTGGACGAAATCAAGAACTCCGTCACCGGCAAGACCTACGCCGCCTTCGAGCCGACGCTGGACTACATCGTTGTCAAGATCCCGAAGTGGCCGTTTGATAAGTTTGTTACCGCGCGCCGCACGCTCGGCACGCAGATGAAGGCCACCGGCGAGGTCATGGCCATCGCCTCCACCTTCGAGGGCGGCCTGATGAAGGCGGTACGTTCTCTGGAGCAGAACGTGGAATCCCTGCACCTGCCTGTGATCGACGAGATGGACGACGAGCAGCTGCACAAGGAGCTCTACGTCGTGGACGATCGCCGCCTGTTCGTCATCGCGGAGGCCATGCGCAGAGGCACGACGCTGGAGGAGATCGCTTCGATCACCAGCATCGATCCTTGGTTCCTGGAAGGCATTTTGAGCCTTGTGCAGATGGAAGCTGACCTCAAGAAGGGCATGCCCGATTACGATACCCTGCTTGAAGCCAAGCGCATGGGCTATACCGATAAGACCATCGGCGAGCTGTGCGGCGCAACCGCTTTGCAGATTAAGCTTCTTCGTCGCGAGTGGGGCATCGTGCCCGATTTCAAGATGGTTGATACCTGCGCTGCGGAGTTTGAGGCCGTCACGCCCTACTACTACTCGACCTATTCTTCTCAGAACGAGGTCAGCCCCGCAACCTATAAGAAAAAGATCATGGTGCTTGGTTCCGGCCCCATCCGCATCGGCCAGGGCATTGAGTTTGACTATTGCTCGGTGCACTCGGTTTGGGCGCTCAAGGAAATGGGATGTGAGACCATCATCGTCAACAACAACCCTGAAACCGTTTCTACCGACTTCGATATTGCCGATAAGCTCTACTTTGAGCCGCTGACCCGCGAGGATGTGGGTAATATCGTCGACTTGGAAAAGCCGGACGGCGCAGTGGTGCAGTTCGGCGGGCAGACCGCCATCAAGCTGACCAAGGCGCTGACCGAGATGGGCGTGCCGATTCTGGGCACCTCCGAGCGCGACATCGACCGCGCGGAGGACCGCGAAGAGTTCGACGAGATTCTGGAACAGTGCGGCATTCCGCGTCCTGCCGGTCAGACCATCTTCACCACCGAGGAAGCGCTTGAAGCCGCGCAACAGTTGGAATACCCCGTGCTCGTGCGTCCGTCCTATGTTCTGGGCGGCCAGGGCATGGAGATCGCTCGTTCCGACGCCGACATCATCGAGTTCATGAAGATCATCACCTCCCACATGGAGATCAAAGAACACCCGATCCTCGTCGATAAGTACGTCGAAGGTCAGGAGTGCGAGGTGGACGCTGTGTGCGACGGCGAGGACATCCTCGTGCCCGGCATCATGCAGCATTTGGAGCGCGCGGGTGTGCACTCCGGCGACTCGATTTCGGTCTATCCTGCGCAGACCCTGCCGCATGAGATCTGCATGAAGCTGGTGGAGCACTCCCGTGCTCTGGCGCGCGCGCTGCACGTCAAGGGTCTGATCAACATCCAGTTCATTGTCAAGGACGGTCGCGTTTACGTCATCGAGGTCAACCCGCGCTCGTCCCGCACCGTGCCGTATATCTCCAAGGTCACAGGTGTGCCGATTGTCAAGCTCGCCACACAGGTGATTCTCGGCGGCAAGCTTAGCGATATGGGCTACGGCACCGGCCTTTACAAGAAGAGCAAGCTCGTCGCGGTCAAGATGCCGGTGTTCTCCTTTGAGAAACTCATCGACGCCGATACCAGCCTGGGGCCGGAGATGAAGTCCACGGGCGAAGTGCTCGGTGTATCTCCCGATTATGCTGAGGCGCTCTACAAGGCCTTCCTGGGCGCAGGGCTCAAGCTGCATCCCCACGGCAAGGTGCTCTGCTCGGTCAATAACCACGACAAGGCGGAGCTGCGCGAGCTGGCCGCGGGCTACGAAGAGCTGGGCTATCATCTGATGGCGACCCCCGGCACTGCAAAGGACCTGAAGGAGCACGGCATCTCCTGCGAGGTCGTCGAGGACTTCGGCGAACACATGGAAGCCCTGCATCAGGCAGGCATCGCACTGGTCATCAACACCGCGACCCATGGCCGCCGTCCCGAGCGCGCGGGCTTTAAGCTCCGCCGCTGGTCCGTCGAAAACGGCGTGACGTGCCTGACCTCGCTGGATACCGTCCGCGCGCTGCTCTTCGCGCTCCATTCCGCAATGGAGAAGGGCTTCGACGTGGTGGATCTGGCAAAGATCTGATTGACAAAAGCGCACGCGCATTTAACCTGCCCGGCATTGACAGGCCGCGCGCCGCGATGCTAAAATGAAATCCATAAGGGCAACGGAGCGCTTTTCCGGTGCCCTTATGTCTCTTTTGGAAATTGTGTGAAAATAAAGTAAGCGCTTATCAGAACCGCTAGATATTGAGGAGGAGATTTTGACATGGCAAAGTACACGCCGCAGGACATCATCCGCATGGTGCGCGAAAACGACATTCGCTTCCTTCGCTTGCAGTTTACCGATATTTTCGGCGCGATGAAGAGCGTCACCGTCACCGCCAGCCAGGTGGAAAAGGCGCTCAAGAACGACTGCCGCTTCGACGGATCGTCCATCGAGGGCTTTACCCGCATCGAAGAGAGCGATATGTGCCTCTATCCCGATCCGGACAGCTTCTGTATCCTGCCCTGGAGCGAGCAGGGACAGGTTGCCCGCCTGATCTGCGACGTTTATACCACTGATGGCAGGCCCTTTGAGGGCAACCCCCGCTATGCGCTCGAACGTGTGCTGGAGCGCGCCCGCAAGATGGGCTATGAATTCTACGTCGGGCCGGAGCTGGAGTTCTTCCTGTTCCATACCGACGATACCGGCAAGGCGACCACCCGCACCTATGACGAGGGCGGCTATTTCGACCTGAGTCCTTCCGACGAGGGCGAAATCGCCAGCCGCGAGATGTGCGTGGTGCTCGAGGACATGGGCTTTGAAATCGAAGCCAGCCACCACGAGGTGGCGCGCGGCCAGCACGAGATTGATTTCAAGTACGATCAGGCGCTGGTCACGGCGGATAACGTCATCACCTTTAAGGAGGTCGTCAAGACCACTGCGCAGCGCCACGGCCTGCATGCTACCTTCATGCCCAAGCCGATCTACGGCATTGCGGGCTCCGGCATGCACATCAACATGTCGCTGTTCCATGACGGCGAGAATGTGTTCTATGACGAAAAGGATCGCTACGGCCTGAGCGAGACGGCCTATCACTTTATCGCGGGTGTGATGGCGCACGCGCCTTCTATGGTCGCCGTGACCAATCCGCTCGTCAACTCCTATAAGCGCCTGGTGCCCGGCCACGAAGCGCCCATCTACATCTGCTGGTCCGCCAAGAACCGCTCGCCGCTGATCCGCATCCCGGACGCGCGCGGTAAGGGCACCCGCATCGAGCTGCGCAACCCCGACCCGACGGCCAACCCCTATCTGGTGTTCGCGCTGGTGCTGGAAGCCGGTTTGCGCGGCATTGAGGAAAAGCTCATGCCCTGCGATCCCGTCAATCAGAACGTCTATCAGATGTCCAAGGCGCAGCGCGAGGTCTGCGGCGTGACCGATCTGCCTTCTGATCTGATGAAGGCGGTGGAGCTGATGGAGGCTGATCCGATGGTAGCCGACGTGCTCGGCGACCATATCTGCGACAAATATCTCGCCGCCAAGAAGTCGGAATGGCATGAATACTGCATGCGCGTTTCCCAGTGGGAGCTGGAGGAATATCTTTCCAAGTATTAAGAGAGGCAAGAGGGGCGTGACGCCGGGATGTTGGTTGCGGCAGTGTTTTCCAACGCGGAGAACGCCAGAAAGATAGCGGATTCATTGGCGCGATACGGCATTCGCGCGATTGCGGCGACCAGCGGTTCCGCCGTCCTGCGCCAGAAGCAGGCGGTGACGCTGGTGGTCTGCGGCGCACGGCTGGAGGACATGACTGCGCCGCGGCTGCGCAGAATGCTGCCGGCGGAGATCCACATGCTGCTGCTCGCCCCCGGCGCACCGCAGCTTGCCGGAATCGAAAACCTTCCGGCGGGACTGACGCGCGCACAGCTGTGTGAAATTGTGCTGCACCATATCGGCGCGCAGGAGGCGCTGGTCGCTCGAGCCAAGCGCGCGATGATCCGCCGCGGCGGCGTGGACGAAGCGGCTGCCCACCGCCTGCTGCAAAAACACGCGATGAACAGCGGCGTCTCCCTTCGCAGGGCCGCTGAAGAAATTCTGCAAAAATACGGGGAGGATGAATCCATATGATCGCTGTGGTGGATTACGGCGCCGGCAACGTGCGCAGCGTGATGCACGCGCTGGAATATATCGGGAAAAAATCACTGCTGACCCGCGATGCTGGGGAGATCCTTTCCGCTGACGCGGTCATTCTTCCGGGCGTGGGTGCGTTCGGCGATGCGATGGAGCAGCTGCGCGCCAGCGGTGCCGTGCAGGCGATGGAGGAGTTTATCGCCTCCGGCAGACCGTTCCTAGGCATCTGTATCGGGGAACAGCTGCTCTTTGAGTCCAGTGAGGAAACGCCCGGCGCGAAGGGGCTTTGCTGGCTGCGAGGGCAGGTCAAGCGCATTCCCTCCGGACAGGGGCGTAAAATCCCGCACATGGGCTGGAATCAGCTCAATATCATGAAGGACGATCCGCTTTTTTCCGGTCTTCCCGAAAAGCCTTGGATGTATTTCGTTCACTCTTATTATGTTCACGCTTTGCAGCGCGATCAGGTGCTGGCGCAGGTGGATTACGGCGTGCCGATGGATGTCGCCGTGCGTAAAGGCAGCCTTTGGGCCGTGCAGTTTCATCCGGAAAAGAGTGGTGAAACCGGCCTTGCACTGCTGAAGAACTTTGCGTCGATGAAATAAGAGGGGAGGAAGCGTCTTTATGCTGGCAAAGAGAATCATTCCCTGCTTGGACGTGAAAAACGGCCGCGTGGTCAAGGGAATCAACTTCGTGAATCTGACCGACGCGGGCGACCCGGTGGAATGCGCCGCGGCCTATGACAAAGCGGGCGCGGACGAGCTGACCTTTCTGGATATCACTGCGTCGTCGGACGCGCGGCGCATCATGCTCGATACTGTCCGTGCCGTGGCTAAAGCGGTCTATATCCCCTTTACGGTCGGCGGAGGCATCCGCAGCATTGAGGATTATTCCGATCTGCTGCACGCAGGTGCGGAGAAGGTGAGCGTCAATTCCTTCGCCGTGGCGCATCCGGAATTGCTCACAGAGGCCGCGAAGAAATTCGGCTCCCAGTGCGTGGTCGTGGCCATTGATGCAAAGTGGAACGGTACGTTTTTCGAGGTCTATACCCATGGCGGACGCACGCCCACGGGGCTGGACGCCGTGCAATGGGCGCAAAAGGTCGTGCAGTTGGGGGCAGGCGAACTGCTGCTGACGTCGATGGATGCGGACGGCACCAAGGCGGGCTTTGACATGAGGCTGACGAAAGCCGTCACCTCTGCGGTTGAGGTTCCTGTGATTGCTTCCGGCGGCGCGGGGTGTGCACAGGATTTTGCCCGGGTGCTCACCGAGGGCGGCGCAGACGCGGCGCTGGCCGCTTCGCTCTTTCACTATAAGCAGTTGGAAATCATGGATTTGAAGCGCACACTGGCTGCGCAGAGCATTCCCGTCCGCATCTGAAAAAAGATGAGGAGCTTCGCTTCCGGTATTCCGGCGGTGAAGCTCTTTCTTTGCGAAAAACTAACAAGGGAAAAACGGAAAGGCAAAGGATTTTCTATTTATGGAAACGAATTGCCTATCCAGTCGTATTTTATACGGAGGTGTTGAAAAGTGGCGAAAAAAAACAACGCCCTGCGCATCGTGCTGATCGTGGTTACGGTGATCCTGGTCGGTGCAATCGGCAGCGGCGTGTGGCTGATTGCCTATGTATCGAATCCTAAAAATGCATTCTCGGAGCTGGAGGAGACCCGGAAGGTGGATCTCGTCGCTACTCCGGAACCCACGCCGGAGCCCACGGCTACGCCGGAGCAGACCGATGAAGCGCTCACGCCGGAGCCTACGGCCACCCCGGAGCCTGAGATGACGCAGCCCGATTATGACTTTGAGAAAAAGCGCGTCAATATATTGCTTCTGGGCGCGGATAGCTCCACCGAGCGCATCTCGGCGGGCATGAATTTCCGTACCGATACCATGATGCTGGTCACGGTGGACTTTGACAACAAGGATGTGGATATGATCTCCATCCCGCGCGATAGTTATATGCGAATCAACAAGGGCGGCAAGTTCAACAAGATCAACGCAGCCTTCACCTTTGGCGGCGGAGCGCAGAAGGACGGCTATGCCTACGCGATGAACACCGTCTCCGATTTGTTGGGCGTCAAGATCGATTACTACGTCGGCTTCGGCATGAACGTGGTCAAGGACGTGGTCAACGCCATGGGCGGCGTGGATTATGACGTGGATATTGCCTTTACTCTCTGCGGCCGCGAGACCAAGACGGGCATGCAGCACATGGATGGTCAGCAGGTGCTCGACTACTGCCGTTGGCGCAAGGGCGGCAGAGGAGACGTGGATCGCGTGGATCGTCAGCAGCGGATGCTGTTCAAGATTTTTGAAACCATGCTGGCGACCAATCAGGTCAAGAACATTCCCGATATCTATGCCGCTGTGCAGGAGAATATCGACACCAACCTGAGCACCTTGCAGATTGCGACGCTGGCCTATTTTGCCAAGGATCTTTCGATGGATCAGATTCAGCGCCACACCGTTCCCGGCGAGGGGCAGTATGTCGGTTCGACCTCGTATTACATCATCAACCAGAACAAGAAAAACGAGATGGTCAAGGAAATCTTCGGCATTGAAGGTCCCTTTGATCAGGACATCACGCTCGAAGCCATTGAAGCGCGTGTACTGGGCGACCAGACCGGCGATGGAACGGGCGACGAAGCGGACATCACCGAGGTCACAATGCAGGCGGAGGAAATGATCTCCTATATGGAAGATTACGCAGATCTGGAAGATTCTACCGTCTCTGCGGCATACAATAACCTCAAGAGCGCTGTTTCCAGCGGCAGCACGTCGAAAATGCAGGAGGCCATGAGCGCCGTGCGCGCGCTCCTTCCCGACGCATGACGCAGGAAGAAATTGCGGCTCAGGTATCTGAGCAGATCAATCAAATCGCACCGGAGCTGACCAAGACCAACTGGGACAGGCTGCTGGATACGGGTCTGGATTATCTGGTGCTGGCGGCAAAGGCGCTCATCGTGCTGGCGGTGGGCTATTTCCTGATTCGTTGGCTGCTCAAGATCAGCAAGCGCGGACTCAAGCGTTCCCATATCAGTGAAACGCTCCATGCTTTTATTCTCTCCACGATCAAGATTGTGGACTATGTTTTTCTGATTCTGATTGTAATGTCGGTGCTCGGCATCCCGACAACCTCGCTGATTACGGCGGTAGGCACAGCAGGCGTGGCAATCGGTTTGGCGCTCAAGGACAGTCTTTCCAACTTCGCCAGCGGCGTGCTCCTGCTGGCGAACGCGCCCTTCAAGGATGGCGATTTTGTCGATATCGGTGGGCAGAGCGGTGTGGTGACGCAGATCGGCCTGATGAACACAACGCTCAAGACCTTGGACAACCGGCACATCGTGGTGCCGAACAATACGGTTGCCAAATCGACGATCATCAATTATTCGTCGGAAAAGCTGAGGCGTTTGGATTTGAACTTTGCCATTCTTGGCAAGGGTGATCCGCAGGTGGCTATCGATCTGATTCAAAGTGTGTTGGAGGAGGAAAAAGACAGAATTCTGGAGGAGCCCGAAAAGCCCTTCCTGCGCCTGACGGGCTTTTCTGCGGAGGGAAACGCAACGCTGACGCTGCGCGTTTGGGTCAAGGCGGAAAACCTGTGGGATTTGAACTACGACCTGCTGCAAAAAATCAAGCGCACGTTCGATCGCAATACCATGGTCATCATCACCAAATAGCTGAAAAACGATACGGCGGCCGGGGAAAGACAATTTTTGCTTTCTCACGGCGGCCGTATTTCTTTTCTGTCAAAATAATGCTATACTGGACAAGATGATCTTGAGAGGGGGAGGCGGAGCAGATGGAGCACGCGGCGAGCTTTACGGGACATCGCCCACGCGTCGGCATGGCGTTTGATCTGCGTTCCGCCCGAACCGAAATGCTGGAGCGACATTTGGACCGCGCAGTAGAGCTGCTGGTGCGGCAGCAGGACGTGCGTTATTTCCTTTGCGGCATGGCCAGCGGGTTTGACCTCTTCGCTGCCCAGCGGGTGCTGCGGCTGCACAGGAGCGGCGTGCTGCCGGAATCCGTGGGTGTCGTGGCGGTGCTGCCCTACCCGGATCACAGCTGGGATATTTCCGGCGAGCGCTGGAAGAGGGCCTATCAGGAGGTCTTGCAGTGTGCCTGCGATCAGGTCGTCGTGACGCAGGAAAAGCGGAAAGACAGCTTCCGCAAGCGCAATGAATATCTTGTGCGCAACGCGGACATCCTGATTGCCTATTGGAATCACGACCCGCGCACCGGCACCGGGCAGACCGTCCGCATGGCGGGGGAAAATGCGCGCACTGTGATCAATTTATACGATTTGATGCAGCAGGCAGAGCCTTTTTGAGAAAGGCTGTTTCAATGCTTTGCTGGTGGGTAAAATAAAGGAGAGAGAAGTATGTCTCAGGTACACGCGCGGACGGCGCGTTTGATTGGTCAGGATGGTTTGGAAAAGCTTCGCAGTGCGCGCGTGGCCGTGTTCGGTCTGGGCGGTGTGGGCGGCGCAGCGGTGTGGGGACTTTCCCGCAGCGGCGTGGGCTTTTTGCGGCTGGTGGATTGCGATGACGTTGCCGAGAGCAATCTCAACCGCCAGATGGTGGCCGATTGGGAGACGATCGGCATGCGCAAGACCGATGCTGCCGAACGCATGATCCGCCGCTATAACCGCGAGGTCATGCTGGAAAAGTGCGATCTCCGTGCAAACGAGCAAACCATCCCCGCGCTTTGCGACGGCGTGGATCTGGTCATTGATGCGATTGATGACATTCCAGCTAAAGTGGGCCTTGCGGTCTACTGCACGCAGCATGGGATCGACATACTCTCCAGCATGGGCACGGGCAACAAGCTGCGGCCGGATGCCTTCAGCATCAAAGATTTAAGCAAAACCAGCGGCGACCCGCTGGCGCGCATTCTGCGCAGAAAGCTCAAGGATTACGGCATCACGCATCTTTCCGTCTGCATTTCCGATGAACTGCCTGCCCGTGTGCCTCAGGATGAACAGGGCAAAAATACGCCCGCTTCCATTGCCTTTGTGCCGCCCAGCGCCGGACTCGTGCTGGCGGGCGAGGCTGTGCGCAGACTGCTTGGAAGGGGGGCATGACGATGCAGGAGTATGGAACCGTGACGGAAATCAAGGATCGGACGATGGTTGTGGAGTTTGACCGCTCTTCGATGTGCGCCAAGTGCGGTGCGTGCGAGCAGGCGCAGAAGGCGATGCTGATGGAGGTAGAACGCATCGGTAACGTCGGCCTGGGAGATCGCGTGCAGGTGGAGCTGCCGGAGCAGACGCTGCTGCGTGCGGCTGGTTTAGCTTACGGCATTCCGCTGGCGCTGCTGTTGATCGGACTGGTCTCCGGATATTACCTCCCTACGATGCTCGGCCTGCCGGGCAACCCGGATTTTTACGCCGTAGGTCTGGGTCTGCTGCTGGCGGCGACCGCGTTCCTGGCGTTGCGGTTGACTGAGAAAAAACGCAAAACCTCCGGCAAGTACGCGCCCAAGGTCGTCCATGTGGAACGCCTGTGCGAAAAGGCGCGGCAGAACGGCTGAATACAGAAAGGAAGTAGAAAATTATGGCAATGAAACTCGATAGCAGCAATTTTGATTCCGTCCTGGCGACAAAGAATACGCCCGTGATGGTGGATTTCTGGGCGACGTGGTGCGGCCCCTGCCGCATGGTCGCTCCTGTGATCGAGCAGGTGGCGGAGGAATATGAGGGCCGTGCGATTGTCGGCAAGGTGGATGTGGACGAGTGCGGCGATCTGGCCATGCGCTACGGCGTGATGTCCATCCCCACGGTGATGGTTTTCGTCAACGGTCAGCCCGTTGCCAAGCAGATCGGCGCTGCACCCAAGACAACCTATGCCGCCATGTTGGATCAGGCACTGTAATTCGTGCTGAGAAAAGGAAGACAAAAGGCTGTCCGTCTGTGCTTTTACAGACGGACAGCCTTTTTTAATCGGAAATCAATCAAATGGATCTATCTAAAATGAATCAATCTTCCCATTCCGTACTGCTTTCGCGCAGTACACGGGAGATCTTGTCCAGCGTAAGCAAATCGGTATTGGTGATTTTGGAATTGCGGGCGTTTTCCATGACCTCAAATTCAATGTAATCCTGCAAAAGGAAATCCGGCGTGACATGGAGCACGCGGCAAATCCCCAAGAAGCTCTCCATGCTGGGTGCGCGGGAACCGCGCTCGATGTGGCCGATGAAGGGAACGGATACGCCGCAGCGCTCAGCCATCTCTGCCTGCGTGATGCCCATTTCTTTTCGTTTGAGTCGGATGCGGGTGCCCAGCAGAGAATAATCCACTTGCTGCAAGCCCCATCCCTCCTTTACATAAAATCGTATTGGTACTATTAATTTATATCAGACGAGGGGAAAAGTAAACGCACGCATAGAAGCAAAAAATACTTTGGGTAGCATTTTAGAATAAAGAAATGATTGGAAAAAAGAAAACCCGGCATTCAAGCTGTTAAAAGCATGAATGCCGGGAGCTTTTTCCTGGGAAATGAAGGCAATCCGGAGGAATTGCTTTACTGCGCAACCTCCAGGAAGAAGCGGCCGATCATGTAGGGATAACCGTCCTTCGTGCCGGAAGCATCCACATCGGCGTATACCTTATAGGTCTTGCCCTCTTCCAGCGGCTTGCCGGGCACCATCTGGAGGTAGATGTACTTGGGATCCTCTGCCGTACCCACGTTGAAGGTGCAGGTATACGGCTCGGTCTGGAATACCTCCACAACCTGACCGCTGCACAGGAAGGGCTGATATTTGCCCGCATAAGTGGCCAGATTGGCGTAGTCCATCTTGTACGCCTTGTTGACGTATTCGCTGTAAGTCGGCTCATAGGTAACGGTGTGGGTCAGCGTGGAGGTTTCTTCGCCCTTGGTGGCGACAATGACAATGTCGTTTTCACCGAAGGATAGCTTGGCTACAAAGGAGAAGCTGCCATCGCTGTTGTTTGTCACTTCGCCGCTGATGGGCGAGGTCACGGAAACCTTGACGCCCGCTTCCACCGTGCCGGAGATGGTGACGGTATCGCTCTGCACCGTCGAAGGCGTCGCAGCATCCAGCTCAATCGGGATGGTCATTTCGGGGCGGGTCAGCACGATGTTCTGCGTGACCGATTTGCAGCCCTTCTTCATGACCGTGATCGGAATCTGGTTTTCACCCTTGGCTTCCACGTTGACGTTGGTGACGATGGAGCCCATGCCGTTATCCTCTTCGGTAAGCATGTCGGAAACGTCGTTGCCGTCGATGGTGACGGAGGAGCCGGTTTCCACACGGATCTTGACCTGATAGATGCTCAGGGTCGTCTCATCCGCTCCGCCTGCCGGGCTGACGATTTCCAGATAAGCGTCCGGCGGGGTGACGGTGAAGGTGATGGGAGACATCTTGGTTTCCTTGCCGCTGCCCGATTCATGCAGAACCGGATTGAGCGTCACTTCCACATCACTGTCCACATAGCGGTCGCCGATCAGCGCGCTGTCCTCAATTTGCAGCGTGCCGATGCCGTCTACAATGGCGATGTTGTAGCTGCCGGAAAGGTTCTCATCCGAAATATAGATGATGTCATTGTCATTGCCCTTGAAGGTGATGATGTGTCCGGGCCGGCCGTTGACCTCACCGGTCGTGACCACGGGCGCGTTGGGATCCGCTTCCGCCGGCTGCGTTTCCGAAGGAGCGGGGGATTCAGACGGATTCGGCTTGGAAACGCCCTTTGCAATGGCGGAAATACCCGCCACGATGCCCCAGATCAGCAGACCGACCAGTGCCAGCGCGATGAGCGCGACAATGGCGGCGCGGATCGGGTTCTGCACGCGCAGTCCGCCGATGCGCAGTTCCTTCGCGCTGAAGCGGGCGGAGGAGTCGGGTTCGGCCGTGCGGGAGGAATGCAGCCGCGTGGGCGCTTCCGGGCGCTCTTCCCGCGGCAAACGTTCCGTTTCTTCCACTATTTCTTCGCGTTGCGGCGCGCGGCTGACAGGGCGAAAGGGACGCGCTTCTCTCCGAGCGGGGCGAACGGTTTCTTCCATACGCTGTTCCTGAGCGGGAATGGGTTCCGCCTGCGGCGCAGTCTCAGCCGCAGGCGCTGTGCGGCGGCGGCTCAGCACGGAGTTACTGCGGTTGGATTCATACCGGGCGATGGCCTCTAAACCGCTGCGGGGTGCGCTGTACGCCGGGGCTTCCGGCTCTTCCTGCGGCTGCTGCATCGGCACGGCAGGGCGGCGGGAGGGGCGCTCTCTTCGCTCGGAACGGGGCGCAAAGCCTTCTTCCGGTTCGCGGCGGATTTCCTCCGCTTGCACGCGGCGGGAAGGGCGCTGCTGCGCGGTCTCCGGCTCGTATTCCAGATTGGGCTGGGGCAGGCGGCGGGAACGATTGCCTGACGTGCGAGAAGAAGAAAGATTGTTCATCTGCTGCTCCTGTCCCAGATTGAGCAGAGCCTCCTTGACCCAGGCGGGCTGTTCCGGCTCCGCAGGTTTAACGGGTTCGGGCTGTGCGGGAGCTTCCGCAGGAGTCTCCGCCTTTTCGGGCGCTTCCTCCTTCGTCGCTTCCGCAGCTTTTTCGCTGTGGGGAATGCCGATGGCTTCTTCAAAAGGATCATTCGGCTCCACTTCGGCGACCAAGTTGCGCTTTGCGGTAGCAAAGGCGGTGAATTCATCGCCCTTTTCATCGGCCTTTTGCGCTGCAAGGCGCGCGGTGGGCTTGAACTCTTCTACGTTGTCTACGCGGGGCTCCGCCTTTTGCTCGCGCGGCTTGTATACGGTTTCGGGTTCTTCCTCGATTTCCGGCTGCGGCGGCAGGCGCTTGCGGCTCATCAGCTTGCGCGGGCGCGGGTCGTCCATGATATCATGCCCAGGCTCCAAATGCGCAGGCGGATTGGTGAAGATCGCGTGGATGATCTCGTGACTGATGGAAGGATCGGTAGGCGTGACCTCCGGCTCCGTGTCATTCAAAGGAGGAACGGGAGCGTCGGCCGCAGCGGCAGTGCCGATAGGCGCGAACTTGCGCGTGCTGCCATCCACTGCGTCCGGCGAGACCGGTGCAAAACGACGGGTTTCCTGTGCGGGTGCTTCCTCGGCCGGCTTTTCCGGCGCACGATAGACCGTTACGGGTTCATCGTCCTCCGGCACGGAAGGGAGCGGGGGAGACTTTTTTTCCGGCGCAGCAGGCCTGTAAACCGTCGGCGGCTCATCGTCGCCGTCCAGCGTTTCCACCGGGCGGATGAAGGGCGCTTGCGGCGGTGCGGATGCGCCTGCGTAAATCTCTTCGGAATCGTCTTCCTCGTCGTCTGACCAGTCGCCCTGATCATAGAGGGAGAAGATTTCGCTGTCCGAAAGGGGATCGGCTTCCTCGCCGCTATGCGGCTCTTCCGGATGCTGCGCATCGTCCAGCGATTCTTCCACCGCTTCAGCCAGAACCTCCGGCGCGTCCTCGGGGGAGAAAATGGGTGTTTCGGCCGCCGTCGATTCGTCAACGGAGGAGGAAACTTCTTCTTCCTCGGCGTCCGGTTTCTTTTCGGATGCGTTCTTTTCGCCGGTCAGCGGTGCGCCGCAGCGAAAGCACTTGGTAAAATGCGCTCTATTCCAAATTCCGCAAGAAGGGCATTTCATAAAGGATGTCCGCCTCCTATGGGTGTGATTTCTCATCTCTATATTTTGCGCATAGACTCTGTCGGTGCGGCGAAAAAAGCTCCGCAGCGCACAGTCGGGTCAAATACGCCAATTCACACTATTCGACCAAAGCCACAAAAAATCCTGCCGGAAAAACAGCAAAAATAAACTATCCAAACGCGGGGAAAGATGATACAATGATTGTTAAATAACGATGCGTTTGTTGGAGGTTTGGTTTGATGGATAATTTTAAAGAAGAAGTAGTCGTCCGCAAGCAGGGGCGTGCAGTGAGCGCCATCGGGTTTGTGATGTGCTGGATACTGATCGTCGCCTTCGGCCTTTACGGCATGATCGGCCTATCCGGTATTCTTTCGCTGGATTTCCAGGTCGCCAATTTCGTCAGCTTTATCGTGGGCGGCGGCGTGGCCTTCCTGCTCTACCGCTACAAGGATAATTTCCGCACGGAATACGAGTACACCTTTACCAACGGCGAGATGGACGTGGCCAAGGTGCTGGGCAATTCCCGCAGAAAGCAGCTGACCACGGTGCGCATGCGCGAGATGGAGGCCGGCGGCTGGGCGGATACCGACGTCTTCGACCGTTATCTCTCTATGAAGGACGTCAAGCGCCTGGATTATTTCCTCAACGGAAAATCCCGCCTTTACTACCTGTTCTTCATCCGCGACGGAAAAAAGACACTGTTGCTGATCGAGCCTTCGCAGGAGATGGTGAATATGATGGCACAGTACTCCAAGGTATTGGAAAAGTGACCGGGCAAAATAAAGGCTATGCTTTCCTCGTGACGGAGGAAATGGACGGACGGCGGGCAGATGATGTGCTGCGCGCCGTCTTTGGCGTTTCGGACCGGCAGATTCGCGCGCTCAAGCGGCAGAAAGGCATCCTGTTGGACGGCAAAAGCGTTTATGCCAACGCCTGCGTCTGCAAAGGGCAAAAGCTCGAAATGCTCTGCGAGGATGAATACGACCAGGGCATCGTGCCGCAGGAAGGTCCGCTGGAGATCGTTTACGAGGACGAGGAGCTGCTCGTTCTGAACAAGCCTGCGCCGCTGGCAACGCTTCCCATGCCGGGGCAGGAATTGAATACGCTGGCCAACCGCGTCGCGTTCTATCTGGGAAAAGACAAGTTCATTTTCCGTCCCGTCAACCGGCTGGACAAGGGGACTTCCGGCTTAATGGCCGTAGCGAAATCCACGCTGATACACAAGCGCCTGATGGATATCCTGCACACGCCGAATTTCGAGCGGGGGTATGCCGCGCTCTGCGAAGGGATAATAGAACAAAACCGCTTCACCATCGATGCGCCCATCGACCGAATGGAGGGCGATAGCGTGCGCCGCTGCGTTTGCGAGAGCGGCAAGCCCAGCGTGACGCGAGGACAAGTAATCGCTCGCTTTCCACAAACGAATCGGACGCTGGTTTCGTTGCAGCTGGAAACCGGCAGAACCCATCAAATTCGTGTGCACATGGCGCACATCGGGCATCCGGTGACGGGGGATTATCTTTACGGCAGCGCGCACCCGGCGCTTGCGGAGCGCTTCGCGCTGCATTCATCGAGTCTTGCGCTGCGGCACCCTTTTACGGGGAAGAAAATGTGCTTTTGCAGTGGTCTTCCCGAAGAAATCCGCGCTCTGTGCGTGAAAAAGTGATTTCGGCTTTACAGCGGGGAGAATTTGCGGTATAATATGCTGTCGGGCTGTGTGCCCGTAAAAACAGGAACGGAGGCGAGTCCATGCGTCAACTGGACAAGTTGTGGGAATATCAGCAGGCCGATAAGAAGGTGGCGGATTATGAAACCGAGATCCGTCAGTTTCCGCTGCGCGTGCAGCTTTTGAAGCTGCGCAACATCGTTGCGGATCAGCAGACGGTCGTGCGCGGCATGGAGAACGACGCCAACAAGGCTTTGGAGCGTCTGGAAGAGCTCAGCACGCAGCGCGACCGGGCGGCGGAGACTTTTGAGCAGATCGGCAAGGATCTGGAAGCGAACGCTTATGAAACGGCGGCGCAGGTGCGCAAGGCCATCCAGCAGATGACCGATGCCGAGACCGCGCTCAAGAACGCGGAAAAGGAACTGGCCAAGATGGTCAGCCATTCCCAGATGATGGAAAACCGCTATAAGGAGGTTCGCCTCAAGGCCGGCAAGGCCAGGGACGAATACACCCGTCTGAAGGCGACCTATGATAAGGAATTTGAGAAGCAGACCGCGCAGCTCGAAGAGTTGAAAAAGCAGCGTGCGGAGGTCGGTGAACAGGTTGATCCCAAGTATATGGAGCGATATAAGGCGGTGCGCGGGCAGTGCTTCCCGGCCATGGCGCGGCTCAATAACGACCAGTGCTCGGGCTGCAATATGTCCCTGCCGTCGGCGGTAGCCAAGCAGCTTCAGGGCAGCGATGAGATCATCGAGTGCGAAAACTGCGGCCGCATCCTCTATATGCCGGACGCGCAGTAAGCGCATTTCAGACAAGTCTATATCATTTTTTGAGTATGCTGGGTGATCGCGCACGAGAGAAACGTGTGAGGAAAGTCCGAGCATCGCAGGGCAAGGGTGCCGGATAACGTCCGGCGAAGGCGACTTCAGGGATAGTGCAACAGAGAGATACCGCGAAAGCGCGAAAGCGCCCGCAAGGATGGAAAGGCGAGGTAAGAGCTCACCAGCGGCATGGCGACTTGCCGGCTATGTAAACCCCACCCGATGCAAGATTGATTGTGGAACACATGTGGCGGCCCGTCACGTTCACGGGTAATCGCTGGAGCTGTCCGGCAACGGGCAGACTAGATAGATGGTCATCCAAGACAGAACTCGGCTTATAGGCATGCTCAAAACCATTTTGCAAAGAGAAAGGCAATCGCGCCTTTCTCTTTTTTGTTCATTCTGCGAAGAAGCGGCTGAAGCAGGCTCTGATCGGCTTGACAGGGCGGTGTAAACCGTGCTATCATGACAGATGATGCGCAACGAATGATTTTATTTATGGAAAGAAACATTTAGGCAAAGAACGACGTTTGTTATGAGAAGCGATTTCGTCATAAGTTGAATTTGTTGGAGCCGGGGCTTGTGGTGATGCGCGTGGTTGCGCTGCCGCTTGCCGCGGGAGGAATCAGCCTGCTGCCGCAATGGATGCTGCTGGCGCAGAGAGGTGACGGAAAAAAGAATAATAAAAAGGGAGAAGAGGAGAACATCATGCTCAAAATAGAACATTTAACCAAGAGCTATGGGGAGAAAAAAGCCGTGGATGACCTCAGCCTGCACATTGCGCCGGGGGAGATCTACGGCTTTATCGGGCACAACGGGGCGGGAAAGACCACAACGCTCAAATCCGTGGTCGGCATCCAGCAGTTTGACCAAGGAGAAATTTTCGTCGGCGGCGTGTCGATGCAGAAAGACCCGCTGGCATGTAAAAAGCAGTTGGCGTACATTCCGGATAATCCCGATTTGTATGAATACATGACCGGCATTCAGTTCCTGAATTTCATTGCAGATATCTTCGGCATCAGCGTGCAAGAACGGCAGGAGCGGATTCACAACTATGCCGATCGCTTTGAGTTGACGGATGATCTGGCGCAGTCCATCGCCGCCTATTCTCATGGCATGAAGCAAAAGCTTGCCATCATCGCCGCATGGATTCATCAGCCCAAGCTAATTGTGATGGACGAACCGTTTGTGGGTCTGGACCCCAAGGCGGCGCATCTGCTCAAGGGCATGATGCGTGAGATTTGCGACCAGGGCGGCGCGATTTTCTTCTCGACCCATGTGTTGGAGGTTGCAGAAAAGCTCTGTGATAAAATCGCAATCATTAAAGCGGGCAGGCTGATTCGTTCCGGCACGATGGAAGAAGTCAAGGGCGACGATTCCCTTGAGGACGTCTTTCTGGAACTGGAGGGCGAAGAAGAATGCTGAAAGTCCTCTTGAAAAAGCAGCTGAGAGAGATTTTTCGGAGCTATTTCTACGACGCAAAGAAGAACAGGCGCCGCTCCAAAGGATCGACCATCGGGCTGATTGTGATGTACGTCCTGCTGATGGTGGGCGTGATGGGCGGCATGTTTTCCTTCATCGCCGTCGGCATTTGCAGGCCGTTTTTGCAGGCGGGAATGGATTGGCTCTATTTTGCACTGATGGGGCTGATGGCGGTGTTCATCGGCGCCTTCGGCAGCGTGTTCAACACCTATTCCAGCCTGTATCTGGCGAAGGATAACGATCTTTTGCTGGCCATGCCCATTCCGGTGCGCTGCATCATGGCTTCGCGCCTACTCAGCGTGTACCTGATGGGATTAATGTATTCTGCCGTGGTCATCGTCCCCGCAGTGATCATCTACTGGAGCTTTGCGCCGCTCAGCGTAGGCAAAATCGTAGGCTCTGTGCTGCTGGTACTGCTCGTGTCCCTGATCGTGATGATTCTCTCCTGCCTGCTGGGGTGGGCGGTGGCGAAAATCAGCCTGAAGCTGAAAAACAAGAGCGCGATCACGGTTCTGGTTTCACTGCTGTTCTTTGCGGCGTATTATTTCGTCTATTTCAAGGCGCAGAGCTGGATATCCGATCTGGTGGAAAATGTCGCGGTTTATGGCGCGCAGATCAAAAATGAGGCCTACCCGCTTTATGCCTTTGGAAGCGTTGGCGCGGGGGACTGGGCTTCGATGCTGGTCGTGACGGCGGTGGTCGCAGCGATGTTTGTGCTGGTCTGGCGGGGCATTTCGCGCAGCTTCCTGCGCATCGCAACCTCCAACGGGCGAATGTCCCGCAAGGTTTATCGCGCGGGCAAGGCGCAGGTCAGAAGCGTTCCGGCTGCACTCCTTCAACGTGAGCTGCGGCACTTCCTTTCCAGTCCCGGCTATATGCTCAATTGCGGCATGGGCGTGCTGTTTCTGCCGGTGTGTGGCGTACTGCTCCTCGTTCGCGGAAACGAATGGTTGGGCACGATGAACGCCTTCTTCGGCGCAAAGGACGGCTGCACGACGGTGCTGCTGTGCACGGCAATCTGCCTGATTGCGACGATGAACAATATGGACACGCCGTCGGTCTCGCTGGAGGGCAAAAGCCTCTGGATGATGCAGTCCCTGCCCATGGAGCCCTGGCAGCCGCTGCGCGCCAAGCTGCACTTGCAGCTGCTGCTGACAGCCATCCCGGTGCTGCTCTGCGCACTGTGCATCGCGCTGCTGGGTGCGATTCCGGCGGCAGAGATGCTGATGATTCTCATCGCAGCGGAAGCGTTTGTGCTGCTCGCCGCTCTGGCGGGATTGTTCCTGGGCTTGAAGATGCCCAACCTCCATTGGACCAATGAGATCGTGCCGATCAAGCAGGGCGTCAATGTGATGCTTTCGCTGCTGGGCGGATGGGTCTATGCGGCGGCGATGTGTGCGCTCTATTTTCTGTTCGGCTGGCAGTTGGGGGCGGTAGGATATCTAATGCTGGTTACGCTGATCACGCTTGCGTTCAGCGCCGGGCTGTATGTCTGGCTGCGCAGAAAGGGCGGTGCCGTCTTTGCCACACTATAAGAGAAAATTTTGCTGCCTGTGGATCTTGATGATCGTGTTACTGTTTTGCACAGCCTGTGCCTCCCGTTGCGAACAGGAGGGCGACGAAAACCACTTCACACTTTCCTGCAACCCGCTCAATGGGGAGAGAAGTGCGGAACTGGTTCTAGACGAAGGTGATTCCATCCTCGTTCACATCGAAAAGGAAAACGGCCGCCTGGATCTCTCCGTTGCCGGGGAGGACGGGGAGAAGATCTACACGGCTCATGATGCAGATTCGGGCGAGTTTATACTGGAAGCGCCGCCGGGCATTTATACCGTGAACGCACAGGGGAAACACGCAAAGGGGAACCTGTCCTTTGAGGTGCAGAAGGCTCCGTGAAATGCCCGATGTGCATGAAACAGGATGAAAAACAGATATTGTATATAAAGAATGCGGCGCGCTATGCTGATAGAAAACAAAGCTGCTGAAACATGGTTAAGCAAACTGCGACCTGTCACTTGACGACGGCGCACAAGAACGGCGTTATCCGCACGGAAATGGCAGAGATCCTGACTCACGTCGCGTTCTGCGCCGGTTGGCCCAGCGCCTGGGCGCCAACGATGCCTATGCCAGGTTCTTCACTGGCAAAAGCTCTCTCAACCTTTGACCGAGCCTGAAAAGACGGTCTTTGTTGCCAACGTAACCTTTGAGTCCGGCTGCCGCAACAACCGGCACCTCCATCGCGCAAAGGTCGGCGGCGGTCAGCTGCTCATCTGCGTAGACGGTGAGGGCTGGTATCAGGAAGAGGGACAAGCCTGCCCGCAGCCTGAAGCCACGAGACGTGGTGACGATTCCTGCCAACGTCAAGCATGGGCACGGCGCGAAGGCGAACGGCTGATTTAGCCATCTGGCGATGGAATGTCCCGGTGAAGAAACCTCTGCCGAATGGTTGGAACCTGTCGATGCGCGGCATTATGATGCGCTGGAAGACTAAAAGCAGTAAAAAAAACGTCCTCCTTGAAAAAAAACGCTGCATCCGTTATCCTTGATAAAGGAAATGCGGCAGAAAAATAAGGGGTGACGTTTTTTATGACTCGAAATCTGATTGAAATTCCGCAGCTCACGGATGATGGGAGACTTTACCATCACGCGCTGTTGGACACTGTGGAAGCGCTGATTCCCAATGCGCCATACCGCAGCTGCCATGCGGCGGATTTGCTGGAATTGGAAAACGGCGACTTGCTCTGCGTTTGGTTCGCGGGCAGCAGCGAGGGAAACGCTGATATTTCCATCGTCGGAAGCCGCCTGAAGGCAGGGGAGAGCCAATGGAGCAGTCCGGTTAAGATTTCCGATGACCCAACGCGCTCGGAGCAGAATCCCAGCCTGTTTCAGCATCCGAACGGAGAAATTTGGGCGGTATATACGGCGCAGGTTGCCCGCACGGCAGATACCCCTGCGCACGTCAGCTTGCAGGACACGGCGGAGATTCGCTGCAAAAAAACCACCGATCAGGGAAGAACCTGGGGAAAAACAGAAGTGCTGTTTGACGAGAAGGGCAGCTTCTGCCGTCAGACCATCCAGATTTTGTCCAACGGCCGGTGGATCTTCGGGAACTGGATCTGCCCTGCAGGCAAGGCCTGCACCGCAAGCGATTGGACGGTTTTCCGCATCAGCGACGATGAGGGCAAGAGCTGGCGCAAGGTAGAAATGCCGGACAGTGCCGGGCGCGTCCATGCCAACGTGATCGAGCTGGGCGGCGGAAAACTGGTCGCGCTGATGCGCAGCCGCTTTGCCGACCGCATTTACCGCTCGGTTTCGGAAGACAATGGCGATACCTGGAGCGTTCCTATGCGCACGGAGTTGAGGAACAACAACGCTTCTATCTCGGCAATCAAGCTGCAATCCGGCGCGATTGCGCTGGCCTATAACGATGTGGCCTTCAATGAGGAAGTGGGACGCACGGTCTGGCCGGAGCAGCGCTGCCCGGTGACGCTGGCCATTTCCGAGGACGGCGGCGTGACGTGGCCGTGGCGGCGCATTGTGGAAAACGGCGAGGGCTTTGTCGGTCCGTGGAACGATGTCAACAACCGCAGCTATGAATACCCCATCCTCATGCAGTCGCGCAGTGGTGAGATTCATGTGGCGTACAGCTGGGGAAAACGCAAAAACATCAAGCATGTGATCGTGAGTGAAGATTGGATTCGCGGCGAGCGCACCGTGCCGGGCGCGGAGGGCAATCCGCAAATGCCCTGCCAAAGATAAAAAGAAATTCTGCAACGGCGAAATGCTTGAGAATAGGGGAGCCTATCGAGCGATTTACTATGAAGAAAAATGTGAATGAGGTGTGATTCATGAAGGTAACGCAGTATCAGACCGCGAAGAATTTCAACTTGAGGCCGTATGTTTTGAAGCCCATAGGCGGAAAAATGGGCGGAGTGGAGACGGTTATGGTATCCGAGAATCCGGTCAATACCGATTTTCAAGGCTTCGGCGTGGCGGTTACCGGTTCCTCCTGTTATAACCTTTCGCTTATGGATGAGCAAAAGCGGGCGGAGTTCTTAAAGGATATTTACAGTGACGATGGCTTGGGACTTTCTGTCGCGAGGCTGTCAGTCGCTTCGAGTGATTATTCCGCTGAGCTTTACTCCTACGACGATACACCGGGCGATGTATCGCTTGCGCACTTCTCGGTCGAACGCGATGACGAATATATCGTTCCGATGATCAGGGAAGTTTTGCATGTGCGTCCCGATCTGTTCGTATTTGCCTCTCCGTGGAGTCCACCCGGCTGGATGAAAACCGGCGGCTCCATGTGCGGCGGCTGCATGCGCGAGCAGTTTATCGACTGCTATGCCGATTATCTGATGCGGTTTATAGAAGAATATCAAAAGCGCGGTATACCTGTCGCCGCGCTTACGGCGCAGAACGAGCCGGAAACTACACAGGAGGGCAAGATGCCGGCGTGTTTCTGGCATCCGGACATCGAGGCCCAATTCATCCTCGCCTTGAAGCAGAAACTGAAAAAAGCAGGCAGAAACACCAAAGTGTATCTGCATGATCACAATTTCAGCTCGTGGCCAAAGGTTTTGTGGCAGCTTGAGGAATACAAAGAATTGGTGAAAGAATGCGACGGCGTTGCGTTCCATTATTACAGCGGAGCGGCGGAAGATATTGATTTTGTTAGAGAAAAATATCCCAGTCTCGAATACCATTTCACCGAGGGCGGACCGAGACTTTACGACAATTACGCGACGGACTGGTGCAAATGGGGCGTCATGATTTCAAAGGCGCTGAAGCACGGCTGTCGTACCTTTACCGGATGGAATCTGCTGTTGGATGAGGTCGGCGGGCCCAATATCGGTCCATTTTTCTGCGGCGGTCTTGCAACGCTGAACAGTCAAACGGGAGAGCTTTCCTACAGCGGACAATACCGCGCCTTTTCGCATTTTTCAAAATACATAAAGCCCGGCGCTCAAATATTCGATGCACACAGGCAGCAAGAGCATGCCGGTATGTTTAGTTTTCCCAACATGGCCCAATCGGTCGAGCTGCTTGCGGCGCAGAATCCGGACGGCGCCTATGTGCTGACTGTTTCGAACTCCGGAGCGGTGAAGCTGCAGCTTCAAGTTGAAAGGAATGGCAACTGGTATTATATCGAGTCTCTGCCGGACTCGGTTTCGACAATTGTATTTGAGTAATCAAAAGTATAAAAACACCGGGACAAGTCTGAAATGAAGTGACCCCAAAAAGTTAGACAATATTCTGAAGCAAAAATTGTTCAAGCAG
>CAJJNQ010000004.1 GCA_905193155.1 uncultured Christensenella sp. | reverse complement strand
GGCCTGATGGGCTGGATCGACCCGAAGCGGCTGCAAATCCCAAAGACCGGCGACAGCAGCGTGTTAGGCTTGTGGGGGTTCTCCCTCTGTACATCTCTTGCCGGATGCCTTGCGCTGACCACATGGCAGATCAGGCGGCGGCGTGAGGAAGAAGCGCTGCAAATCATCGAAAAGTAAACAGGCTCACCTTTAGGGGCGCGGGCAAATAGCCCCGCGCCCCTTTTCGGTTTCATTCGTCAGGAAAGGCGGTTGCTCTTTTGAACAACCGCCTTTCGCCATTTCTATCCGATTTGAGCAGAAAGGAATTCCCTCTATCGCAAAAGCGTACGAGAGATGTCGCTGATATGCTGCATCCGTCCTTTCCGCTGTTTTACTGCGCCCATTGAGCGCTTATGAAGGTTTTGAAGCCTTTATAGGTGTTATCCATCCACGGCACTTCTTCGCAGCGGGCTGACGCTCCCAGCCGCCCTTCGTTTGGATTTTCACGCGACATCAAACAAAAAAACCAACAGAGGACTGCTTATCACCCCGAAAGGCCACTACCATAATTTCAGTTTTTTCCCACAAATGCTGGAAGCGGCGTGGCATAAAAGCGCTACCTTTCTTTTTTGGGGCTGCATTGGACGCAGGGAACAGGTTTTTTTCAAGTATCGAAAGCGGAAAAAACCGATAATTCAGCGCTTTTATATGGTGAAATATCCGAAAAACCCTGCTTTCACAGCAAAAAATACGCCGCCCCCCCGCCAGATCTGGGCAAAGGTTCGGCGCGTGCACGCAACGGGAATTTCTTCTCACGTCGCCTGTATTATTATGACACTGAGCAGAAAGAAAATCAAGCTATCTTAGCGCTGGCAGGAGGACAGTCTCTTCAAAGGTGGCTGCTGCCGATCCCAAAGGCTCTTGAAGCTATCCCTATCCCTAATAAGCCCTCTGTCTCCCCGCGTCGGCATCCTTGCACGAAGAAGGCACCCCCGTATCCTATTCTTGCAGGAAAAACCTGCGGGAGCCATCACGCCGCACGGCTGTTTTTATGACCTTCAGATCGCTGTGGTTGCTGTAAGCATTCATCGAAGTGCAAAAGGCGCGGCGCAATTTCTCAATGATTTGGCATAATCTTGAAACAGTCTTGATAAATACAGGAGGCATTCCGAATGAACCAAGCAGCTATCGGAAGCTACATTGCGCGGAAGCGCAAGGAAAAGGATCTCACACAGGAGCAGTGTGTATGCCCGATTACAGCATCCTTCAAAAGCTCTGCAACGCGCTCCATGTGACGCTTCCGGAACGGATGGACGGCGAGGACGCGACGGAAGGCGGCATGCGGTTCTATGACGATGAGCAGATCCTTGACCTGCTCCGCCGCACACAGGAGTTGGAACATCAGAAAGGGCTCCTCTGCGGCGTGCTTCTGGTTGTTCTCGGCATTGCCTGCAACGCCATGTCAGGTATGATCAGCGGGTCAGAAGTACAGGAGCTTATATCCGGTCTTCTGGCGGCGCTGTCTGTTGCCGAAATTTCAGCGGGGATCTTTGAGCGGAATACAGACCTGCATACGGTTTTCGGTGCAAATTTGATGTGGTATTTGCAATTCCATGTTGTGTGTGCTAGACTACCTTTGTTCGTTGGTATCCCTAAAAGGGGTGGTTGCCAGATCGTCTCTCATAGGAGGATCTCTTTGGACTTCACAGCTTTATACTTTTCTGAACCCCCGCTCTAAGCGGGGGTTTCTTAGGAAACAAGAAATTCGTGCGGCGGCTGCGCACGACGGGAAAAACACAGAGTATTGTGAAACGCTCTATCCCTATCCGCCCCTCCGCTCGATATCTCGCTGCTTTTGTTTGAAAAAAGGATCCTGATTTCTTTTTGCATACCGTAAAGAGTGCCAAGAGAGAGGACTGACTGCTATGAAGGAAAACCGAAAGCTGTTAAAAGAAGTGCTCAAGGATATCCGCCGGGATATGACCGATGAAGAGGTGCTGAATCTGCTGGCAGACAGTAAGATCTCAGTCAGTCCCGAAAGCGGAACAGAAAAATACACACTGGGACAGCGGGCAGCGGATGCCATTGCCAAATTTGCCGGAAGCTGGGCGTTTATTTTCTCGTTTACCGGCGGCTTGGTGCTGTGGATGGTCATAAACACGGTGCTGGCTGTACGGGCGTTCGATCCATATCCGTTTATTTTGCTGAATCTGGTGCTGTCCTGCATTGCAGCGATCCAGGCGCCGCTCATCATGATGAGCCAGAACCGTCAGGAGGAAAAGGATCGCCGCAGAGCGGAAAACGACTATAAGGTCAACCTAAAAACTGAAATTATGATAGAGGATCTGTACGATAAGGTGAACGCGATCCTCGCCAAGCAGTCGGAAATGGAAAAGCAGCTGCGCGCGAAGGATGATGGGAAAGATACTGAAAAGCCGCAGTGACCGTCTCGCAAAAGCGCAAATTCTGTCCTTTAGCGGGTATTTTCCCACAGCGTTCGTTTCTCCGGCTTGGCACGCAGATCATGTTCGGCAGGCCGTGACAGAGCTGATCCGTGATTCGCTCCGCTTTTTCACAGTGTTTTTGCTGCGGCTAACTTATTTTTGCTGCATTCACCTCTCTCCTCCGGTTCTTTTATCCTCATCTGAACAGACGAATGCTTTAAATCGGATGTGCAGATACAGAAAAAGCCGAGTGGCCAAATGCCACTCGGCTTTTTTCCATTGCCGTCCGGTTTGCGGAGCCTTTTTATGTTCGGGTTTATTCTTCCTGAGCATCGGGGGCAAGCTTTTCGTACAGGTCCATGTATTTACGGGCACTGTGCTGCCAGCTGTAATCGCCGCGCATGCCGTTGCCGATGATCTTGCGCCAATCCTTCTTGTTCTCGCGATAGGTGGTCACCGCGCGGTTGATCGCGTCAAGCATATCGTGCGCGTTGTAGGAATAGAAGGTGAAGCCCACGCCCTCGCCCGTGACGGGGTTAAAGGGCTGCACGGTGTCCTTCAGGCCGCCGGTCTCACGGACGATCGGCACGGTGCCGTAGCGCAGCGCAATCATCTGGGACAGGCCGCAGGGCTCGAAGGCCGAGGGCATCAGGAACAGGTCGCAGCCCGCATAGATGCGGTGCGCCAGCTCGTGGTTCATCTGATTCCAGGCCGCCACCTTACCTTGATAGCGATGCGCCGCCCAGTTGAAGAGGTTGACGAACTTCTCGTCGCCCATGCCCAGCACGACGAGCTGGACGTTCAGGTTCATGATCTCCGGCAGCACGCGCTCGACCAGGTCGAGTCCCTTCTGCGAAGAAAGGCGCGTGACCATGCCGATCAGCGGTACGTCGGGATCGATATCCAGCCCCACCTGCTCCTGCAAAGCCGCCTTGTTGACCGCCTTGCGCTTGCCCTGGGTGACGACGTTGTAGTTCTGGACGATCATGGGATCCTTATTGGGATTGTATTCGTCGGTATCGATGCCGTTGAGGATGCCGGTCAGGCTGTCCTTACGGGCGCGCAGCAGGCCGTCCAGGCGCTCCCCATAGTAGGCGGTCTGGATCTCGCCTGCATAAGTGGGGCTGACGGTTGTGATCTCGTCGGTATAGACCAAGCCGCCCTTCATAAAGGAGGCCGCGCCGAAGAACTCGAGCTTATCGCTGGTATATGCATCCCAGCCCAAGCCGAGCAGATCCTCGATGTAGTCCATGCCGAAAACGCCCTGATACTGCAAATTGTGGATGGTAAAGACCGTGTGGATGCCCTGATAGAAGGGCAGAGCCGCATACTGCCGCTTGAGCAGCACCGGGATCAAACCGGTCTGCCAATCGTGGCAATGCAGGATGTCTGGCTTATAGTCGATCAGCGGCAGCGCCTCGAGCACCGCGCGATCGAAGAAGGCGAAGCGCTCGCCCTCGTCCCCGCCCCAGCCGTAGACCGAGGGGCGGTTGTAATAGAACTCATTATCGACAAAATAGAAGGTCACGCCGTCGAGCTTGAGCATCTCGATGCCGCAATACTGCCTTCTCCAGCCGAGATTGACGTAGAAATAGGTCAGGTGTTCCATCTGTTCACGCCACTTCGGCGCGACATCCCGGTAAAGAGGCAGGATCACGCGGACCTCAGCGCCCAGTTTTTTCAACTGCTTGGGCAGCGCGCCGGCCACATCCGCCAGCCCGCCGGTCTTGACAAAAGGAACACATTCCGAGGTTGCAAAAAGGATCTTCAACGCATATCCCGCCTTTCTCAAGTCTAAAAAGGAAATCAAAAGCGTCAGATCACCGCGTTTTTCTCGATCACGACAGGATAGCTCTCCTGGCCGACGATGCGGCGGTCGCGCTTGATGAAGGCGTCCTTATCGGAGATGACGTTGGAAAGCTGCGCGCCGTCCTGCACCTCCACGCCCTGCATCAGGATGCAGTTGCGCACCACGGCACCCTTGCCCACGCGCACGCCGCGGAACAGCACGGAGTTTTCCACCGTGCCCTCGATGATGCAGCCGTCGGCCACCAGGCAGTTGACCGCCTTGGCGCCCGCTTCATAGCGCGCAGGAACCTCATCCTTGACCTTAGTATACACCGGATTGGGACGGTAAAGCAAGGGGGTGCGGATGGACTCATCGAGCATATCCATGTTGAGCTTATAGTACGAGGCGATGGAATCGATGCGGGAAACATAGCCGTCGTACTTATAGCCGTAGATCTTCAGTTCGCCCAGCTGCTTGATGAGCACGTCGCGGACAAAATCGCTGCGGTAATGCGCGGCAGAAACCTCCACCAGATAGGTCAGCAGCGCCTTGTCCATGATATAGACGTCCATCGAGACGTTGGGATAGGTGTTCAGGTGGGGCGTGACCTCGATATCGACCACGCGGCCGCTTTCATCCATCTTCAGGTGCGTGCGATCCGCATCGCCGTTGGATTCATCGTCCGCAGGCACGTTATAGAGGATCGTAATATCCGCGCCGGTAGCCAGGTGCTGCGCCATCATGTCGTCAAACTTCATGTTGAACACGGTAGACGAGCCGGAGATCAGCGCATAGCGCTGGGACGCGCGGCGGACATAGTTGAGGTTGGAGCGGATCGCGTCGAGCAAGCCGGAATAGCTGCCGGTGCTGGAGCGGGTGACATAGGGCGGCAGGATGAACAGGCCGTCCCTCTTGCGGTTCAAATCCCACGCCTTGCCGCTTTCCAGATGATCCATCAGGGAGTGGTAATTGCGCTGCGTGATGAGGCCGACGTTAGAAACGCCGGAGTGCACCAAATTGCTCAGCAGCACGTCGATGACGCGGTATCTGCCGCCGATGGGCATGGCCGCGATGGAGCGGGAGCGCGTCAGGTCGCGCAGGCGCATATCGCTCTCGTCACTGGTATAGATCAGACCGAATACGTCTTTCATTTTGCATCCTCCTCCGCCTTGGCCGCGTTCTTGGCCGCGGTCTCCGCATCAATCTGTTCGCCGGGCTTGACCACGGAATACTCCGGCAGCACGGCATCCTGGCCGACGACCGCAATGCGGCCGTTGCCGCCAACGACGCTGTCGCAGCCCACGACGGCGTTTTCTGCGACGATCGCGCGGCGGATGCGCGCTCCCTTGCGGATGTGCGCGCCGTTCATGATGACGGAGTTTTCAACCACGGCGCCCTCTTCGACCGTCGCGCCGGAGAAGAGGATCGAGTGATCGACCTTGCCGGCAACCGTGCAGCCTTCGGTGACCATGGAGTCGGAAACCTCGGCAGACGGGGCGATGTAGTGCGGGGGCAACGTGGGGTTGCGGGCGTAGATGCGCCAGGAGCTGTCGTAGAGGTTGAAGGCAGGCGGCGACTGGAGCAGATCCATGTTGGCTTCCCAAAGGGACTCGATGGTTCCGACGTCCTTCCAGTAGCCCTCGAAGGGATAAGCCACCATGTGCTTGCCCTCGCCCAGCATGCGCGGAATGATGTTCTTGCCAAAGTCGTTGGAGGATTCGGGATTGGCCTCATCCTCAATCAGATACTGCTTGAGATCCTTCCAGTTGAATACATAGATGCCCATCGAGGCGTTGTTGGACTTGGGTTCGGCAGGCTTTTCTTCAAATTCGACGATGTCGCCGTCGGCATTGGTGTTCATGATGCCGAAGCGGGAAGCTTCATTCCACGGCACCTGATACACGGCGATGGTGCAGTCCGCGTGTTTGCGCTCGTGCAGCGCGATCATGGCGGAATAGTCCATTTTATAAATGTGGTCGCCGGAGAGGATCAGCACATAGTCGGGATCATACTGCTGAATGAAGGCCAGGTTCTGATAAATGGCGTTGGCGGTTCCCTTATACCAGGTACCGCTCTTGCCCTTGATATAGGGCGGCAGCACGAACACGCCGCCGGTCAGGCGGTCAAGATCCCAGGGCATACCGTTGCCGATATAGGAGTTCAGCTCCAGCGGCTGATACTGGGTCAGCACGCCGACGACATCGATGTTTGAGTTGGAGCAGTTGGACAGGGGGAAGTCAATGATGCGGTATTTTCCGCCGAACGGAACCGCGGGCTTAGCCATGTTGCGGGTCAATACGCCCAGACGGCTGCCCTGTCCACCCGCCAACAGCATGGCGACACATTTCTTACCCATGATTACACCCTCTTCTTCAATGTTGTTAGGGACTAAACAAGGCATGTTACGACGGGACGCCGTCCCGCGCCTTGATGGTTGACTTAGGGGTTGCCTTGGATCTGGCGGACGGCTTTTTTGCCGCCGGTTTATCCGGAGCCGCTTGGGCCTCTTTCGGCGCTTTAGCCGTCGGCTTTTTTTCCTTTTCAGGCGTCAGCTCCAGATAAATGCAGGAAAGCGGCGGCAGCGTCAGCTCCATGCTGTACGGATGACCGTGCATCGGGAGCTCCTCCGTCTCGATCACCTTGTCGCCGTTGCCCTTGCCCGACCCGCCGAATTCCAGCGAATCGGAGTTGAAAACCTCCCGCACCTTGCCTGCGCTCGGCACGCCGATGCGGTATTTTTCCCAATAATTGGGCGTGAAATTGCAGATGGCGATGATGTCCTTCCCCCTTTTGCTCCACCGGACGAAGGACAGCGTGGAGTTGTCCTTGTCGTCGGCATTGCACCAGGTAAAGCCCGCCCAGGAATTGTCGATCTCATAAAGCGCCGGATGGGACGTATAAAAGGCGTTGAGCGCCGCGGTATACTTCTTCATCTCCGGGTGCTTTTCATACAGCAGCAGGAACCAATCCAGCTGCTCCAGTTCCTTCCACTCGATAAACTGGCCGAACTCCGCGCCCATGAACATCAGCTTTTTGCCGGGATGCGCAAACATATAGCCGAAGAGCGCGCGCAGCGATGCGAATTTCTGCCAGATATCGCCGGGCATTTTGTCCAGCATGCTCTTTTTGCCGTGCACCACCTCGTCGTGTGAAAAGGGGAGGATGTAGTTTTCCGAAAAGGCGTAGAACATGGAGAACGTCATTTTGTCGTGGTGATATTTGCGGTAGATGGGATCCATCTCCATGTAATCGAGCACGTCGTGCATCCAGCCCATGTTCCACTTAAAGCCGAAGCCCAGCCCGCCGTTGGTGATGGGGGCCGTGACCATGGGGTAGGCGGTGGCCTCCTCTGCGCACATCATGATCCCCGGGAAATCGCGGTAGACGATCTCGTTGATCTCGCGCAGCAGGGAGATGGCCTCCAGGTTTTCCCGCCCGCCGAACTGATTGGGCTGCCACTTGCCCTCCGGCCGGCCGTAGTCGTGGTAGAGCATATAGGAAACCGCGTCCACGCGCAGGCCGTCGGCATGGAAAACGTCCAGCCAGAACACCGCGCTGGACTTGAGGAACGAGCGCACCTCATTGCGCCCGAAATCGAACATACAGGTACCCCACTGCTCATTCTCACTGCGCAGCGGGTTAGAGCTCTCGTAAAGCGGCGCGCCGTCAAAGCGGTAAAGCCCGTGCGCGTCCTTTGGAAAATGCGCGGGCACCCAATCGAGAATCACGCCGATGCCCGCCTGATGGAAGGCGTCGATCAGCTTCATCAGCCCCGCCGGATCGCCGAAGCGGCTTGTCGCGGCAAAATAGCCCGTCACCTGATAGCCCCAGGAGAGATCGAGCGGATGCTCCATCACCGGCAGCAGCTCCACATGGGTATACCCCATCTCCTTGACATAGGCGGGCATTTCATCCGCCATGCGCTCATAGGTGTAGAGCCTGCCCTCTTCGTCCAGCTTCCAGGACCCCAGGTGCATTTCATAGATGCTGACCGGGCTTTGATAGGGATTGTACGACGCGCGCGCCGTCATCCACTTTTTGTCCTTCCAGCGGTATTTTTTGAGGTTGAAGGTCTTGCTGGCGGTCTTAGGCCGCGTTTCGGCATGAAACGCGTAAGGATCTGCCTTCATCTGCCAACCCGTGGGACCGCAGATGGCATATTTATAGGTGGCGTACTGCTTGACGCCCGGTATGCGCGCCGTCCAGATGCCGTCATGGTTCTCCATGGGATTTTTCAAGTGATCCCAATCGTTGAAATCCCCCACAACGCTGACCGCCCGCGCGTCCGGCGCCCATACGGCAAAGTCGTATCCACCCTTGCAGGGGTGCGCGCCCATGAACTGATGGGCATACGCGCAGTTTCCCTCCCGGAACAGATAGCTCTGCATTTCGTCCATCGTTCTACCCTCCCTGCTATGACCATGCCTGATGGCATGTAAACTATTTGTTAATACTATCATAGCATAAATTCACGCAAATGACTATACCCTTTTTGGAGTTTTATACAATTCACGCAAAATCTGTTCCGCCCAGTGAAAAAACCTTTTCTTTCGCATCATCTCATGATAAAATATTTCCGTAAGAGTTGTGTAAATATAACCAATGCATTCTCGTCAAGAATTGGACAAACAAAGGAAAAAGGGGGATTCCGAATGGAAAAAATCGTTCTGGGTTCAACTGGGATTCACGCCACGCGCTCCGGTTTCGGCGCGCTGCCCGTGCAGCGCCTTTCCAAGGAGGAGGCCGCGCGCCTGCTCCGCCGCGCCTATGACAGCGGCATCAACTTCTTCGACACCGCCAACGCCTATACCGACAGCGAGGAAAAGATCGGCATGGCGCTGGCCGACGTGCGCAGAAATCTCTTCATCGCCACCAAGACCGGCTCCTCCACGCCGGATGAGTTCTGGAAGCATCTGGAGCTTTCGCTGACGCGCATGAAGACTGACTACATCGACATTTATCAGTTCCACAATCCCGCCAAGATGCCCTCGGATGAAATGATGTCCTGCATGATCAAAGCCAAAGCGCAGGGCATGATCCGCCATATCGGCGTCACGGCGCACCGCCTGGACACGGCGCTGACGGAGATCGAATCCGGCGCGTTTGAGACGATGCAGTTCCCGCTCTCCGCGCTGTCGAGCGAGGACGACCTGAACCTGGTGCGCCTTTGCAAGGAAAAGAACATGGGCGTCATCGGTATGAAGGGTCTGGCCGGCGGCCTGCTGACCAGCGCCGCGCCTTCGATGGCGTTCCTGCGCCGCTTCGACAACCTGGTGCCGATCTGGGGCATTCAGCGCGACAGCGAGCTGGACGAAGTGTTGGAACTGGAAAAGAATCCCCCTGTGCTGGACGAGGCAATGATGGCGCGCATCGAAAAGGACCGCAAGGATCTTGCAGGCGATTTCTGCCGCGGCTGCGGCTACTGTCTGCCGTGTCCTGCGGGCATCCCGATCAACAACGCCGCGCGCATGCCGCAGCTGCTGCGCCGCTCGCCCTATGCGCCGTACATGACGGACGAATGGGCGGAGCAGATGGAGCGCATCGAAAACTGCATCGGCTGCCGCGCCTGCGCGCGCCGCTGCCCGTATCAGCTGGATACCCCCGCGCTGCTGAAGGCATCGCTGGCGGATTACCGTCAGTTCCGCGCCGAGCATCTCGGAAAATAAAAATCCGTTCATTCTGAGGAGGATAAAGGCATATGGGGCATTTTCAGAATTTCAAAACCGTGATCTACTGCACATCGCAGTCCATGGTCAGCATTTCGATGGAATCCCTGCAACGCCAAATCGACTTCTTCCAGAAATACGTCGGCGTAGACAAGGTGTATCTCGAGCCCTATCGCGACGACTGCCTGATTCCGCGCGAGCAGCTGGCCCGCTGCATCAAGCTGTTCCATAAAAACAACATTGAAGTGGCCGGCGGCATCACCACCACCATCTCCGGCGAGGGCGAGGCGGACGAGGGCCGTCAGCGCCTGTTCAACACCTACTGCTACTGCAACGACCGGATGCGCAATCATCTGAAGAAGACCGTTGAATACATCGCGGGACTCTACGATGAGTTTATCATTGACGATTTCTTCTTCACCAACTGCACCTGTGACGATTGCCGCAAGGCCAAGGGCGACCGATCCTGGGAGGAGTTCCGCCTGGCACTGATGAAGGAGGTCTCTGAAAACCTCATCATCGAGCCCGCCAAGGCGATCAATCCCAACATCAAGATCACCGTCAAGTTCCCCAACTGGATGGAGAGCTATCAAGAAGCGGGCTACAACCCCGGCGAGCAGAAGGATCTGTTCGATATGATCTACACCGGTACCGAAACGCGCCATCAGCGCCACACCGATCAGCATCTGCCGCGCTATGAGAGCTATTCCATCATGCGCTATATGGAAAACCTCGCTCCCGGCCGCAACGGCGGCGGCTGGTTTGACTGCTATCAGTGCTATCCGATGGACGCGTATCTGGAGCAGGCGTACCTGACCGTGCTATCCCGTCCGCGCGAGGTCATGATGTTCTGCTGGGGCAGTCTGTATAAAAACAAACTCATCACGCCCATGGGCTTTCAACTCGGCCGGCTGGACGCGATGCTTTCCAAGGTCGGCGCGTGCCAGGGGCTCAAGTGCTATCTGCCCGTCAACGCGCAAGGCGAGGATCACGCCGAGGATTATCTGGGCATGATGGGTGTGCCGGTTGAAGGCGTTCCGGAGTTTCCGGCAGATGCGGCGTCCGTGCTGCTGACCGTGCAGGCGCTCAAGGATGAGCACATCGTCGAAAAGCTGGAGCGCTTTGTAGCCGCAGGCGGCAAGGCGATCGTGACCTCCGGCTTCGTCAAGGAAGCGCTGTGCAAGGGCCTTGAGCAAATGACCTCAATCCGCTATCGCGACCGCATCATCTCCGCTTCGGAATACATGACCGACAAGCCGCACACCTGGGGAAGCATTCTTTGCTCCGCCCAAAGGCCCGTGATCTTCCCCGTGATGGAGCACCGCAACAACACCACCTGGGCGCTGGCCAAGGCCTTTGGCGGCGACGAAAGCTACGGCATCCTGCTGCGCGACACCTACGGCCGCGGGCAGATGATCACCCTCGTGCTGCCGGACGCGATCTCCGACCTCAAGCTCCTGCCGCAGCCCATCCTCAACCGCATCCGCAGCGAGCTTTGCGCAGGAGATGTGGTGCTGGAGGCGCCTTCGCAGATCTCGCTGTTTACTTATGACAACGATACCTTCTGCGTCTATCCTTACGCCTGCGACGAAAACGCCGCTGCGCAGCAGATCCGCGTCCGCGTCAAAGGCGTTGCAACCGAGCTGTACGGCCTGGAGAACGAAAAGTTCCGCATCAAGCCCCTTTATGTAGATCACAACGAGACCCTCTTTGAGATCTACACCGAGCCGGGTGAATTCAGCTTCTACGGCATCCGTTGGGCAGAAAATCGCTATGGCGAAAAAATCGAGGAAGAGTGGGGTTCTGCCCCCCACGACTTTGAGGACTGATCCTCAAATGCCAAAGGCACAAAAACAAAAAGGCTCTGAGAGCAGGCGCTCTCAGAGCCTTTTCTTTCTGCCGGAATTTTACTTCCGATAATCGGGGTTGGGATACGTGTTGCGGGGCAGCACGTCGGCATAGCGCGGCAGGATGATGTTCTGGTGCTGCTCATCCATCTCGCGCATCTTCTTCACATACAGCGGCATATCCATGTTCTTGACGATGCGGCGGATCATCTCCGCGCCGCGGGCGCAGCGCTCGTCGCGCTCCTCAACCGTCTTGCATGCGCCGGTCATGCCCGCGTGATCCTCGGGACGTGCAAAATAGAAGCCGATGGAGCCGGAGGGGTGCGCAAAGCGGCGGAACACGTCGCTTTCGTCACAGGCGCTCTCGGAAGAAGTCTTGGGCGCGGCGTCAACGGCAGGATCGACCACCAACTCGTCCTTCCGGTTCATGATCTCATACGCGCCGAAGAAAATGTCGTCAAAATTGAACTTCGACACATCCGCGTCTTCCTTCTTCATCGCATACTCGATGCCGTTGCCCAGATCGATGTAGCTGATGGGGCATTTCGTCTCGTCGAAGAAATCGACCACCAGCGCGCCGCCGGTGAGGAACGCCGGGCCATGCAGCGACAGGTAGACCTGACGGCGGAAGCCCTGGTTGAGCAGCGAGTGGGCAATGGCCTTGAGATAGGGCAGACCCTGCTCAACGCTCATCTGGATGGTGCCGCGGCTGATGGGGCTGGCGCCGCAGAAGAAATAGGGCAGGCTGCCCAGCACCAGTCCGTCGGTCTCCTCCGCCATGAGCTTGGCGAAAGCTTCCGGCGTGGTGTTCTCCACGTCCATGGGGAAGGTGCCGTGCACCTCGACCGTGCCGAAGGGCACATAGATAATGTCATTGCGCTTGAGGTATTCCTCCACCTCGTCGTGGGTCATCTTGGGCAGAAAGCGGGTTCTCATTTTGTCAGCCATGATTGAGCCTCCTGTAAATATATATATTTTAGAAACGGCAGGAGCGGAAGTCCCGCTTCCGCTCCGCCTGGTTCTATTTGCTTTTTAGAGCTTCCAAAGCTCCTTGGCGTACTGCTGGATGGTGCGGTCGGACGAGAACTTGCCGGCGCCCGCGATGTTGCGCAGGCACTTCAGGCCGAACGCGCGGCGGTCCTGATAATCCGCGATGGCGCGCAGCTTGGTCTTGACGTAATCGGGTTCGTCATAGATCAGGAAGTAGTTGTCCGGCTTGTGCCAGGACGCGCCCTCGGTCAGGCTCGTATAGAGCTCCTTGAACATACCCGTTCCGTCATCGTCAAAGGTGCCGTCGATCAGCGTCTCAACGATGGCGCGCAGGTTCGCGTCCTCGCCCAGGTAGGCGTTGGGATTGTAAATGGGCTTCATCTCATTGATCTCTTCAACGCGCGCGCCGAAGATGTAGTTGTTCTCCTCGCCCGCCTGCTGCACGATTTCGACGTTCGCGCCGTCATAGGTGCCCAGGGTCACGGTGCCGTTGAGCATGAACTTCATGTTGCCGGTGCCGGAGGCTTCGGTGCCTGCAGTCGAGATCTGCTCGGAAATATCCGCCGCGCACATCAGCTTTTCTGCATAGGAGACGTTGTAGTTGGAGATGAAGACCACCTTCATCTTGTCGTCCATTTCGGGATCATTGTTGATCATCTTGGCGATCTCGCCGATGTACTTGATGATGCCCTTGGCGCGGAAGTAGCCGGGCGCGGCCTTTGCGCCGAAGATGAACGCAGTGGGCGTCCATTTCGCAATCTCGCCCTTCTTGAGCTTGCGGTAGATATCGAGGATCGAGAAGGCGTTGAGTAGCTGGCGCTTGTACTCGTGCAGGCGCTTGACCTGAATATCGAACACAAAGTTCGGGTCAAGGCGGATGCCCTCATGCTTTTCGATGTAGGCGCAGAGCTCCTTCTTCTTCTCGAACTTGATGGCGTTGAAGCGGTCGATGGTCTCGTCGTCGATCACGTCGTTGAGGTCGGCCAGCAGGTCGAGGTTCTTCATGTAGCCCTCGCCCACGCAGTCGTCCAGCAGGCTGCACAGCTGCGGGTTGCACAGACCCAGCCAGCGGCGCTGCGTGATGCCGTTGGTCTTATTCTGGAAGCGCTCCGGATAGACTGCGTACCAATCCTTCAGCACGTCGTCCTTGAGGATCTGTGTGTGGATCTCCGCCACGCCGTTGGTGTAGGACGAAGTGTAGACCGCTAGGCGCGCCATATGCACCGCGCCCTCGTCGATGATGCGCATGGAATCCAGACGGGTGCGGACGATCTCCTTCATCGGAGTCTCTTCCTCTTCTTCATCCGCCTTGTCTTCCTCCGCTTCTTCGGCCTTTTCGGCCTTCTTGGCGTCGATGGCTTCCTCATCGGGAACCAGCTTGCGGGAGATCACTTCGTCCATGCCGGGCTGGATGGCCAGCTCCATGGCCTCGCGCTCATCGATCTTTTCGATGATGGCATAGACCTCGGGCAGCAGGGACTGCATGAGCTTGATGTCCCAGCGCTCCATGGCTTCGGCCATGACGGTGTGGTTGGTGTAGGCAAAGGTCTTTTGGGCAATCTGGAAGGCCTCGTCAAAGCTCATGCCCTCCAGCTCCAGCAGACGGATCAGCTCCGGGATGGAGATGACCGGGTGCGTATCGTTGAGCTGAATGGCGGCGTGCATCGCAAAGCCGCTCAGGTCATCGCCGTTGACCTTCTTGTAGCGCTTGATAATATCCTTCAGCGACGCGGAGCAGAAGAAATACTGCTGCTTGAGGCGCAGCACCTTGCCCTCGTAGCCGTTGTCGTTGGGATAGAGCACCTTGGAGATATCATCGGCCTCGTTGCGCTCGCGCACCGCGTCGAGGTAGTGCTGATCGTTGAACTTCGCAAAGTCGAAGTCGGTCAGCGCTTCGGCCTGCCACAGGCGCAGGGTGCCGATGTTCTTGGTGCCGTAGCCGATCACCGCCATGTCATAGGGCACTGCCCAGACCTTCTGGCCGGCGAACTCGACGAGCTGACGGTCCTCCTCGCGGCGGATGCACCACGGATCGCCGAAATGCGTCCAGTCGTCCGCCTGCTCACACTGGAAGCCGTTTTCGATGGTCTGCTTGAACAGGCCGTACTTATACTTGATGCCGTAGCCGTCCAGCGGAATGTCGTGCGCAGCAGCGGAATCAAGGAAGCACGCGGCCAGGCGGCCCAGACCGCCGTTGCCCAGCGCGGCGTCCTCCACGTCTTCAAACGCGGCGATGTCCAGTCCGTTCTTTTCAAAGACGGCCTTGACCTTGTCCAGCAGCCCCAGCTCAAAGAGGTTGTTGTAGACCATGCGGCCCATCAGGAACTCCGCAGAGAAATAATATGCGCGGCGATGCGCGGCGTGCGCCTTGCGGGAATCCGCCCACTGGTCGCTCATCGCGCCCATGACAGCCTTGCCCAGCACCATGTGCAGCTCATGCACATTGAGCTCCTGAAGCTCCTTGCAGTATTCCGCCTTGGCGATGCGCACCATATCCTTCTCCAGCTGGCTCTCCTCTTCCCGTCCGGCGGGCAGGCGGCCGTAGGTCTTAGCGATCCGGCGCAGGCGCAGCGCACGCGCTTCGGTAGCTTCGCCGGGCTTCATGCGCCACTGCCAGTTGCCGCCCAGCGTGGAGGGGGTGTTCATGCGCGCCCAGCTGCCCAGCTCCAGCACATCCTGCATCGGAGCGATGCAAAGATCCGCCACAGTGGAGCTGATGGCGCGGATCATGCCCCAGGCATAGCCTTCCTCGGGCGAAAGGTGCGCATACTCGGTGGCAAAGCGGCGCTCGCCCTCCGAGGCATTGGCAAACCAGCCCTCGGTGGTGTCGTTGTCGTGGGTGCCGGTGTAGACGACGTAGTTATTGGTATAAAGATGGGGCAGATAGACGCTCTCGCCGCGGTCGTCGAACGCGAACTGGAGCACCTTCATGCCGGGGTAGCCCGAATCCTTGAGGAGCTTAGCCACGCCGGGGGTGATCAGGCCGAGGTCTTCGGCGATGATCGGCACGTCGCCCAGACGCGCCCGGATGGCGTTGAACAGATCCATGCCCGGGCCTTTCAGCCAATCGCCGATGACGGCGTCCTTGGCCGGATAAGGGATGGAATAATATTCGTCAAAGCCGCGGAAGTGGTCGATGCGGGTCACGTCGTAGAGCTTGGAAGCCGCCGCGATGCGATCGATCCACCACTTGTAGCCGGTGGACTTGAGGTACTCCCAGTCATACAGCGGGTTGCCCCACAGCTGGCCGGTTGCGGAGAAATAGTCCGGCGGGCACCCCGCCACGCGGACAGGATGGCGCTCCTCGTCCAGCCAGAACACCTCGGGGTTGGCCCAGGTGTCCGCACTGTCCATGGCGACATAGATCGGAATATCGCCAAAGAGCTTGATGCCCAGAGAATTGACGTAGCCGCGGAACTTCTCCCATTGCTTATAGAACAGATACTGAAGGAATTCGTAGAAGCGAACGTCCTCGTCCAGATTGCGGCGGTAGGCGCGGACGGAATCGGGGTCGCGCAGGCGGATGCCCTCGTCCTCCCACTCGGTCCAGGCGCGCATGCCGAAGGACTTCTTCACCGCCATATACAGCGCGTAGTTTTCCAGCCAGGCGCTGTTTTTGCGGACGAAGTTGTTGAAATCGGTCAAATCGCCCTTCTGCGCGTTGTTGAACGCGATGCGCAGCACCCGGAAGCGCAGCTCATAGATGCGGGCGTAATCGACGTGCTCGGGATCATCGCCCCAGTTTAAGTTGCGGTAATCCTTCTTCTTGAGCAGGCCGTCCTGCTGGAGCATATCCAGGTCGATCATGTAGGGGTTGCCCGCATAGGTCGAGAAAGACTGATAGGGCGAATCGCCGTAAGAAGTGGGGCCGACGGGCAAAATCTGCCAGTAGCTCTGACCCGCTTTCTTCAGAAAATCCGCAAATTCATAGGCCGCCTTGCCGATGGTGCCGATCCCATAGGGCGAGGGCAGCGACGTGATGGGCATCAAAATGCCGGACGCACGGTTCATCCAATTCATCTCCAATCACAAAGATTTACTCCTGTTTCATTTTATCAAATTATCTCTTTTTGTGCAAGTGTCACAATCTCTTTCCCCTCTCCTCGTCAACCTGTGCTAAAGCAAAAAACCAACCGTCTGCGCGCATACACGCACACATTGGTTGCGGATTCCCCGCAAACGGGTATCGTTTATCGATTCGCCCTGACACTCTTCCTCCCGTCGTTGTCCGCCCTGCTCTGTGTTTTCTTTGCATTTTTCCCAACCATTGTAAGTACCGCCGCCGTCTTACCTTGGATGGGTCGTGCGTAAGCGCGCCCTTGCATCTTTGCGGATTGTTTGCGCTTGAAGCCCGTGTGTGCTATACTGAATATCGGTTCAACAAATCGGAATTTGAAGGAGGAAAGTATAATGAGTATAGTTGTTAATATATATTATTCCGGCGAAAATGGTTCTGCGCGAAAATTTGCAAAGGAGATGATTTCAAGCGGTACTGTTGATGCAATTAGAAATGAAGCGGGGAACATTAGATATGATTATTTTTTCCCTCTGGGAGATGAGGAAACTGTGCTACTGATTGACAGTTGGGAAAATCAAGAGAGCATTGACTTTCACCATCAATCACCCATGATGAATAAGATTGCGGAGTTAAGAGATAAATATAATCTTCACATGAAAGTGGAGCGATATCAATCAGAAGATACGATTCCTGACAAAGATCAAAAATATATAAAAAATTGACAACTTCCAGTTTGTCGGTTTGATTTTCTCTTTTTCTGTTAACCGTTTTGCTCCTTGTCCACTTTTTTGTTTTAGAAAATACTCTTGACGATAAAACCACTCGCCGGGCGAGTGGTTTTCTGTTTTACAAAAATCCCCGCCTTCGCACCAAAGACGCGAAAGCGGGGGATTGAGAATCCTCTTTACGGCACGAAACTGTCCTGCACGGGCACTTCGTCGATTTCGGGGTTGTTTTTGCGCTCGAAATAGTTGGCGATGACGTCCTTGGAGGTCAGGGACGCGACGCCGCCCTTATAGCCGTTGGCGATGAACACGACCACGGCGATTTCCGGCTCTTCGTAGGGCGCGAAGGCGACGAACCAGGCGTTGTTTTCCAGGTCGATCAGGTTGACCTGTGCGGTGCCGGTCTTAGCGCCGACCTGATCGGTGTAATCGAAGTTGCGGAAGTATTCGCTGGCGGTACCGCCGTCCTCGGCGGAGATAACGCCCTTCATGCCCTGCCGGATGACGCTCAGCGACGCATCCACGCCGTCCAGATGGGAGGTGATGTTGGGCTGCTTTTCCATTACAACGCTGCCGTCGGGTGAGAGCACCCTGTCCACAAGCTGAACCTCCAGCACGTCGCCGCCGTTGGCGACCGCAGCGATATAGCGCGCCACGCCCACGGGCGTAACCTCCGTGATGGACTGACCGATGCCGGTCATGATGGTTTCGGTGGGAGTCCAGCGGATTTCGCGCAGGTAGCTGTTGAGGGTGTTGAGCAGATAGCGGCTGGAAATCTCTTCGCTGGAAAGGCCCAGCTCGGTCATCAGCACCTGGCGGATCTGCTCGATCATCTCGGTGGAGTCGTACTCCTCCAGCACCAGATCCATCAGCTTCTGCGTGGTGCGCTCCAGGCGCTCCTCTTCAAAGTTGCGCCCCAGCGCATCGCCCGTATTGCGCAGGGTTTTGAGGATGGTGCGGGCGACGTAGTTCGATTTGGACGAACGCTGGCTGGTGATGCCGCGCGACGAATCGTAGAGCACAGACTGGTTTCCGACCACGCCCGCAACCTCGCCGGAAAGCTCGATGCCGGTCTTGGAGGTCAGCCCCAGGAGCGACGCCCACTTATACAGTTTTTCGATGCCGAGGCGGTCGGCCACAGTGTAGAAGTAGTAGTTGCAGGAGTTGGTCAGCGCGAGGCTGACGTTCTGCCCCTTGTGCTTGCTGGGGTATTTCGTCCAGCATTTCGGCGCGTAGGAGGTCTGGTCGTATTTGTCGAACTTACCCAGATCGTCGATCTGCTCCTCCACGCTGACCACGCCCTCCTCAAGGCCCGCCAGCGCCGTGACCATCTTGAAGATCGAGCCGGGGGTCGCCTTGGTGGAGATGGCACGGTTAAACAGGGGCGAGGTATCGATGTTGTATTTTTCGTTGTACTCCTCCGTGGTCATGCCGCGGATGAAGTCATTTGGGTCAAAGGAGGGATAACTGGCCATGGCGAGCACCTCGCCGGTGTGCACATCGAGCACCACGGCCGCGCCGGTGGCGGCAAGGCGCAGCGGCTCGCCGTCTCGATTTTCGATTTGCTGCTGATATTTTTCCAGCTGTGCGTCGGTGGCGGTGGTCAGCGCCTCCATCTGAATTTTGCGCGCCTCTTCGATGTTGTAGGCCAGCGACTCTTCCAGAATCTGCTGCATTTCCAGATCCAGCGTCAGCACCACATTGCTGCCGTCGACCGGCGCTTTATAGGAAAGCTCACGCATCACGGCGCCGTTTGCGTCTACCTCGACTTCGCGGCTGCCCTGACGGTACGAAATGTTGCCGGAGAGCTGATCCTCCATCGACTTTTCAATGCCGTAAACGCCCACGCGGTCATCGGCGGAATAGCCCTTGTAGAGATAATCATCCAGCGAATCCTCGCTGATGGAGCCGGTGTAGCCGATGATGTGCGCCGCCAGCGTCCCTCTGGGATAGACGCGCTTGGTGGTCTGCTCCACCGACGCGCCGGTCAGGTCGATGCTTGCCGCCTCGATCTGCGCCACGGTATTCATGTTCACATCATAGGCGATCGCCACGGGCTTGGACTGGAAGGCGTACATCTGCAATTCCTGCCAGATGGACAGCACCTTATACTGCGTTTCGTAATCCAGATCCTCAATGCCGTAGCGCTCGCAGAGAGTGGAAAAAATATCCTCGGTATCCACCTTGGAAATATAGAGGTTGGAGCGCCAGTTCTTTTCGCGCTTGGCGAAGGTTTCCTCGTTGGTCGTGAGGAAATCGAGATAATCATTGCCGTCTTCGTCGCGCTTGAGGTAAAAATTGGCGACGGTCTTGCCGCCGTTCTGCTCCACGATCTCGATCACGCGCAGCAGGATCTGCGTATAGTTCTTCAGCTCCTTCGAGCTGTTGCGCGACGGATCGCGGTAGAACATGACGTTATAGCTTTCCTCATCGTAGGCAAGCGGGATGCCGTTGCGATCCAGAATCATGCCGCGCTCGCCCTTGAGGGTATAGGTCTTCATCTTGCGGCTCTCGGCGATGTCATAATACTCCTGCCCGTTGCGCAGTTGCAGATTGGCCAATTGCAGCACCAGCGCGCCGAACATCGCCGTGACCACGACCATCAGGATGATATAGCGAAGGCCGAAGCCGTTTTTCTTATTGTTGTTGTGAAAGCCGAACTGCACCGGCTCTTCACCTCCCCCTGTCAGGCATTACCATTTGCGCCCGTGAAAATGAAACACCGGCGCGCTGATGACGTCCCAGCGGTGCAAAAGCCGCACCAACGCGTGCACCGGCAGAAACGCAGCCGCCGTCACCGCGCCGCTGGCCAGCACCTTAAACAGCGCATAGCTCCATCTCACCTGCGCATCGGCAAAGAAGAGATAGGTCACGGGCACCAATTCTTTCAGCACATAGGCCGCAAAAAGCGCCGCCATCGGCCCGATCCAGTTGCCCATGCGGAACTTTTCGCCCGCAAGACCCACGGCCATGCCCAGCGCCATGTATTGCAGGGCGTAAAACCCGGTCATGCCGAACACGCTGTCCATCATGACGCCGCAGATGAGTCCGCCTATCGCGCCGTAAAGCCAGCCCTGGTTGAGGCTGATCGAGGCCAACATCACCGCCAGCAGATCCAGTCCCACGCCGCGCACCTGAAAATGCCCCGCCAGCGCGCTCTGCCAGGCAAAGGCGGGCAGGAGCAGCAGAATATCCACCACCACGCGCATCTTAATCGCCCTCCTGCATGCTCAGGATCAGCACATCCTCGATGTGCGCAAAGTCCGCGGCGGTGTTGAGCACGACGTAGCGGTCGTCCTCACCGGAATCGCGGGAGATCGAGCGCACCGTGCCGATGAGCAGTCCCTTGGGATAAATTCCGTCCAGGCCGGAGGTGATCACGCGGTCGCCGGTGTTGAGCTCGCTGCCGGTGGGCAGGTAATTCATGCGCAGCATTTCGTCGTTGTCGTTGACAAAGAGCGAGCCGTGGCAGATGCCGTTGTCGCGCGTGCGCTCGACCATGCCGGCCACGGCGGAGCGGGAATCGATGATGGAAATCACGGTGCAGGAGCCTGCCTTGACGTCCATGACGCGCCCGATCAGCCCTGCGTCGTTGAGCACGGGATCGTCCTTCTTCACGCCGTCGTTTTCGCCCTTATCCACAGTGAAGGTCACAAACCATCCGCCGGATTCCTTGGCGATAACCTTGGCGGCGATGTATTTCTGCTCCGGCGAAGTCGTCGTCACGCCGAGCAGGCCGTGCAGGCGGTCGTTTTCCTTCTGCAATTCGCTCATCTGGGCGACGGTTGCTTCCAGCTGGCGGTTGCGCTCGGTCAGCTCTGCCAACTGCTGGTCGAGCTCGGCGAGGGTGGCGCGCTTCTCGATGCCGCTGCGGGCAGAGTTATAAACGCCCGTGACAAAGCTCTGAACAGGCGTGACCACGGCGCTGACCGCACTTTCCAGAAAGGGAATCTTGAAAATCCCCGTCACCGAAAGCCCGAACAGCGCCACCAGCAGGCACAACACCGCGCCGCAGACGAGCAGCGCAATTTTGTGCCGCGAAAGGCCTTGGGTAAAGCGCATTTGTTTCTCCTTCAAAAATCCTTAAAGGTCCTGCGTCTCGCGGGTGATGTGCTTCAGGCGCTCCATGTCGCCCGAGAGGATGCCCGCGCCGATGGCCACGCAGTCCATGGGGTTATCCGCCACGACCACGGGCATGCCGGTCTGCTGCGAAATGAGCAGATCCAGCCCGGAAAGCTGCGCGCCGCCGCCGGTAAGATAGATGCCGCGCTCCATGATGTCGCTGGCAAGCTCCGGCGGGGTGTTTTCCAAACAGGTGCGCAGGTTGTTCATGATGGTGCCCAGCGGCTCTTTGAGCGCCTCGGTGATCTCGTCGTTGGCGATTTCGATCATGTGGGGCAGGCCCGTGATCAGGTCGCGGCCGCGCACCATGACGGTCTCGCGCCGCTTGAGCGGAATCGCGGAGCCGATGCCGATCTTGACCTCCTCCGCCGTGCGCTCGCCGATGAGCAGGTTGTATTCATTCTTGATATAGTTGACGATGGCTTCATCCATCTTCTGTCCGGCAGTGCGCACCGAGCAGCTCGTCACCACGCCGTTCATCGACAGCACCGCCATCTCCGACGTGCCGCCGCCGATATCCACCACCATCGAGCCGGACGCTTCCTCCACGGGAAGCCCCGCGCCGATGGCTGCGGCGACCGGCTCATCCACCAGATGCACCGAGCGCGCGCCCGCGCTGCGGACGACCTGCTGCACGGCCTGGCGCTCCACGGGCGTAATGCCGCAGGGCACGCACACCACCACGCGCGGCCGCACGATGGGGACGTTGAAATCATTTGCCTTGTGGATCAGATATTTGATCATCACCTGCGTGGAATCGAGGTCCGCAATCACGCCCTCGGTCACGGGGCGGATGGCGGTGATGTTGGCGGGCGTGCGGCCCATCATCTTCTTGGCCTCTTCGCCCACGGCCAGCACCTGCCGCCGCGCGTCGGAGCGCACCGCGACCATCGTCGGCTCCCGCAGCACGATGCCCTTGCCGTCCACATAGACGACGATGTTGGCCGTACCCAGATCAAAGCCCATGTTGCGGCTTATCAATTTAACGCCTAAAGCCATGGTTGAGTTCCCCCTCAACAGATAAAATAGAATTCCTCACGCTCAATCCGTGAGTCCTGCCTGCTTCAGAATTTTGCGCAGGCCGTAAAGCGACAGGCCGACCGTCGCGTAATAATCGCCGGATATTTCGCGGATGAACTGCCCGCCCAGTCCCTGTATGCCGTAAGCGCCCGCCTTGTCCAGCGGCTCGCCCGAGGCGGCGTAGGCGCTGATTTCGTCATCCGTCATTTCGTCAAAGGTGATCTGCGCCTGATCGCAGCGGGTATAGCTTCTGCCGTCGGTGTGGCGCAGGCACATCCCCGTCATCACGGTGTGCGTCTTTCCGGAAAGGCTGCGCAGCGTCTGCTTCGCCCTTTCCGCTGTGCCGGGCTTGCCCTGCGGCACGCCGTCCAAAAACACCAGCGTATCGGCCGCCAGCACCCAGCCGCTGCCGATCTTTTCCGCGCCCGCGGCCGCCTTGCGCTGCGCAAGCTCGCACACACATTCTTCGGGCGATCCCCAAACGCTCTCATCCACCTCGGCGGAAATCACTTCAAACGGAATATTCAGCCGCGCCAGCAGTTCCGCCCGCCGCGGGGACTTGGAAGCCAGATAGATTTTTTCCATATCGGCCTTACATCTTTCTGTAAATCAGGAACGCGGCGATCATGCCCAGCATCGAACCGATGTTGACGTGCAGCACCAGCCCCAGCGTAAAGGACACAACGCCCAGATCAAGGTTCAGCGGCGCGCCGGTCGTGCCAACGGTGATCGACTTTGCGAAGATCTCCGGCAGATACGGCGTGACCAGCGACCACAGCAGGCTGCCGATCACCGCGCCGACCAATATCATCAGCACCAGCATCCAGGGTTCAGTTCTTGCTCTCATGCTGCCTCCGTGTCGTTTCTCAAGTTTCTTCGGGCGGGTTTGTCGTCGTAGGAGCGGTCGCGCCGGCCTCGCGCGGCGTCACGCCCTGATAGGTCTCGCCCTGCACTTCTTTGTAGTAATCGTCTCTGAGCAGCTGACGGGACACTTCCTCGCCGTTTACCTTCACCACGCGGAAGGACTTGACCTTGACGCCGTCCCGCGCCTTTTTCTTAACCTTCGTCTCGTCCGTGTAGGTCACAAATTCGCCCTTGGTATCGAGGATCACCTTGGTCTCGGCAGGCTTGATGGTTTCGTAGACGTCGGTGACGATCTCAACGGTCGTGCCCTCGTCCAGAGGATAGCCATAAACGGACACCGCAACGGTCTTGCCCGAAACCTTCGCCTCGATGAAGATCGGATAATCGGTGTTGTTCTTGAAGATCAGATCCTTGTAATCATACGCCACCGCGGCGTCTGTGCCGACAGGGACATAGGAAACCGGCAGGCTGTGCTTGTTGGAGCGGATGATCTCCAAATTGGCCTTGACCACCGCCTGATACAGCGTGGTGGACACCTGGCAGACGCCGCCGCCGGGGCCGTCGATGATCTCATCGTCCTGAATCACGCCAGCGTTCTGGTAGCCCTGCTCCAATCCTCTGGGGCCGGTGGTCTGGTTGAAGGAGACCTCCTGGCCGGGCTGCACGACCATGCCGTTGAAGAAGCTGAGCGCGGTTTTGACGTTGTGGACGCGCGCATCGGACGAAGTACCGAGGTCGGTCGTGGCGCGGACGATGCGCTTAGTCGCCTTTTCGAGATTTTCGGCCAGCACGGTGGGCGCAACGACGTCGGGCTTGATTTCGATCACAGAGGAAAAACTGTTGTCCAGCTGGGTCTTGACCTGACCAAAGAGCGTATCCAGATCCACGGATCGGCCGTTGCTCTCCTGCGTGATTTTGAACTTTTCTTCCTTGGCGGGGTCAAAGGTGATCGTGGCCTCGACCGCAGGCATATCCACCGCGGACTTGACTTCGTTCAGGCGGTCGCGGAGCTGCCCTTCGTCATAGCTGAGTGCGGTTTTGAGCTCCTCGCCCTCTTTTTTCAGGCGGCTGATCTCCTGCTGGCGAGCGAAGATATTCCCCTCGCGCCCCAGGTTCCACGCCTTGTCCAGCACCTCGTCGATGTTGAGCGCCACGCCGATCTGCTCGGGCGAGATCGTCCACTCGCGGTCGCTGTAGGACAGATGCACCGTCATGCTGCTGATGCGGTCGGCGTTGAGCGCCTGCAATTTGGCGGCGGCCTCTTCCTTGCTGTAACCGTTGAGCTTCAGTCCGTCCACAGAAACGCCCTCGTAGAAGGTGTTCGCGCCGCCGCCCAGATCGAGCGCCAGCTTGATCGAAAATCCGCCCAGCACCACCAGCGCCACAGCCACCAGCAGCAGAATCTGCTTCAGGCGGCGCTTGCGCTTGCGCTCGGCCTGTTTGGCCTGAAAGCCGTATTCCTGATCATGCTGCTGATTGGGATCGATCCGCTCGGCGCGCGGCGCGGGTCTGCGGGGCACGCGCATCTCCTGCACGGGGCGGCGCTCGCCTGCGTGCGGCGCTGCTGCACGGTTAAAGGCTCCCGTCGCTGCGGAGCGCTGTCCCTGCGGATTTCTCTGCGGCTGCGCATTGGGTCTTGCGCCCTGCTGCGGCGCGCGGCGCACCACGGGGCGCTCTTCCGCCCCCTGCCGCCCTTGTGCGGGGCGACCGCTCTGCGCGTATCTTTCGCCGGAGGCCGGGCGTGCTCCCGCATCGTAGCGGGAATTGGGCATCGGACGGCGGTTCTGCGCCGCGGGCGTGCCCTGCCCTCTGCCCTGCTCCGGTCTGCCGGAATACGAGGTTTGCGGCCGCCGCTGTTCCCCCAGGGGCTGATCCTGAAGCACATGCCGCTCCTGCGCAGGACGCCTCCCCGCGCCGAACCCCGGCGTTCTGTTTTCTGTCATCGCTTTCTTCGCTCCTCTATCCGCATCGCCGGGCGCTTTGCCCGCGTTCATCGCGTTCGTTCGCTAACGCTACATTATAGCATACCTATGCCCGCATATGCAAATCGTGCTGTGTTTGAGCCACGGCCTGCAAAAACCTGCCTCGGCAGGCCTGGCGGTCGTTCCAGCGGGACAGCCCCGTGCCCATCTCCACATCCGGGCGGGAGGCGCCGTGGAAATCGCTGCCGCCGGTGACGAGCAGCCCGTTGCGCTCCGCCGCCGCGCGCAGCAGACGCTCCATCTGCGGCGTGTGCGCGTTGTGGTAGCATTCCAATCCCATCAAGCCCTTCTTGGCCATGCTGTCGATCCACTGGTTCAGCTCCACCTCGCTGATGCGCAGCAGCCCGCCGTGCGCCAGCACCGGCACGCCGCCCGCGTCGCGAATGTTGGCAACAACCTGCTCGGAGGTCATCTTGCGGCGCTCAACATAGGCCTTTGCCCCCACGCCGATGTATTCGCGGAAGGCGGTGCGCACATCGGGCACCAGACCGTGCGCGATGAGCACCTGCGCGATGTGCGGACGGCCGATGGCGCCGCCTGCCACCGCTTCGACCTCCTCCACGGTGATCGGGACGCCCATCTTTTGCAGGTTTTCGATGATGCGCTCCATGCGTTCGACGCGCGCGGCGCGCATATCCTCCATCATGGCCTTCATCACCGGGTGATCCGGCGACATGCCGTAGCCCAGCATATGCACCTCCAGCGTCACGCCGGAGCTGATCTCTACGCCGGGCACCACGTCTACGTTATATTTCTTTCCCGCTTCCAGCGCTTCGGCAACACCGCCCATGGTGTCATGGTCGGTCACAGCAATCAGCGAGAATCCCTTTTTTCTTGCCAGCTGCACCACCTGCGTCGGAGTCAGCGACCCGTCCGACGCGGTAGTATGGATGTGCAGATCCAACATCGTGTTCCCTCCGCTCTTCGTCACATTTTGTCAATTGGTATATATTTGCCGCAATCTCCCTTTTTTCCTGCCAACTCGCCTAAAGTTTACCGGATGTTCGGTTAAACAAAGGGGACGTGCGAACCGGATTGCGGCTCGCACGTCCCTGTGCGTCTTTTGCTTATGCCTTGAGCAGATCCTCAATGGGGTTCGCAGAAGGCATACCGTCCAGCGGAGAGAGCGAACCGCCCTCCATGATGGTGACGAACTCATCCTTGTCAAGCTTTTCGCGGTTCATCAGCTCCTGCGCCACGCGGTCGAGCTTGTCGCGGTTCTGGTTGAGCAGATTGGTCGCGGTCGCCAGCGCGTCGTTGAGATAGCGCACCAGCTGCTCATCCACCTTGGCCGCCAGCTCTTCGGAGTAATTGCGGGTATGACCGAAATCGCGGCCGACAAATACCTCTTGATCGCCGCCCAGGTACAGCGGACCGATCTCATCGTTCATACCGTACTCGGTGATCATCCTGCGCGCCAGATCGTTGGCGCGGGAAAGATCGGAGGTCGCTCCGGTGGAAACATCGCCCAGGGCGATCTTTTCCGCCACATGACCGCCCAGCAGCTCCACGATCTGATCGTGCAGCCGCGCGCCGGAGATATAGTGCTTCTCCTCGTCGGGCATGGTCATGGTATAGCCGCCTGCGCCGCCGCGCGGGACGATGGACACCTCGTGCACGGTATCGCAGCCGGGCAGCACATACGCCAGCACGGCGTGACCCGCCTCATGATAGGAGACCAGCGCCTTGTCCTTTTCGGTGATGACGCGGGACTTCTTTTCGGGGCCGACCTGCACACGGGTAATGGCCTCCTCCAGCTCGGTCATGCCGATGGTCTTGGCGTTTTTGCGGGCGGCAAGGATCGCCGCCTCGTTCATCACGTTTTCCAGATCCGCGCCCGTCATATAGGGCGTGCGGCGCGCCAACACGGCAAGAGACACGTCGCTTGCCAGCGGCTTGCCCTTGGAATGCACCTTGAGGATCTCCTCGCGCCCTTTGACGTCCGGATAGCCCACCGTCACCTGGCGGTCGAAGCGGCCGGGGCGCAGCAGCGCGCGGTCGAGGATGTCGGGGCGGTTGGTCGCTGCCAGAACGATCACGCCCTGGTTGGCGGTGAAGCCGTCCATTTCCACCAGCAGCTGGTTCAGGGTCTGCTCGCGCTCATCGTGACCGCCGCCCAGACCTGCGCCGCGCTGGCGGCCCACCGCGTCGATTTCGTCGATAAAGATGATGGCCGGAGCGTTGTGCTTGGCCTGCTCAAACAGGTCGCGCACGCGGGACGCGCCCACGCCGACAAACATCTCCACAAAGTCGGAACCGGAAATCGAGAAAAACGGCACGCCCGCTTCACCTGCCACGGCCTTGGCCAGCAGCGTTTTGCCGGTGCCGGGCGGGCCGATGAGCAGCACGCCCTTGGGGATGCGCGCGCCCAATTGCAGGAAGCGGTCGGAATGCTTGAGGAACTCCACGATCTCGCGCAGCTCTTCCTTTTCTTCGTCCGCGCCCGCAACCTGCGCGAAGGTGACGCGATTCTTGTCATCCGTCACCACGCGCGCCCTGGCGCGGCCAAAGTTCATCACCTTGTTGTTGCCGCCCATCTGCTGACGCATGAAGAAGAACCAGAACGCGACGATCACCAGCGTCAGCACCGCAAAGGGAATCCATTCGACCCACCATGCGGTTTCGGGCACGGGCTCGTTGGTGAGGGTGAAGCCGTAATCCAGCGCTGTGACCTGGCTGGCGTCCACGCCGTCGCGCGCGGCGACGACCTGCTTTACGTCATTATGGAAGCTGGCCACGTCGTTAGGGATTTGCAGCGTAAAGTCATATTTTGCCGGGAAGCTCGAAGCAGGAATGCTCGAGTCCTTGTAAAGACCATAGGCGTTGTATTCGGAGACCATCAGCTGAGAGATCTTCCCGTCCCGAACCAGGCCGAGGAAATCGCTGTAGCTGATCTCCTTGTTCTCGGTCTTGGCGGGCAGCATCACCATCTGCGCCATCACCACGACCAACACCAGCGCGATCAGCCAGAAACCTGCGCCGCGCATAAAACCTTTTTTCTGCAAAGGAATTCAATGCCTCCCTTCCCTTGGGAAAATGAGATTCTAAAAAAACTTACATATACATCTTCGGGCTGAGAATGCAGACGTCGGGCAGGTTGCGGTAATGCTCAGCGTAATCCAGACCGTAGCCGATGACGAACTCGTCCGGGATGGTGAAGCCGATGTAGTCGGCGTTCAGCTCCACGCGGCGGCGGTCGGGCTTATCCAGCAGCGTCAGGAGCTTGACGGAAGCGGGATTGCGGGTCTTCAAGGAATTGAGCAGGTAGCTCATGGACATACCGCTGTCCACGATGTCCTCCACGATCAGCACATCCTTGCCCTCGATACCGTGGTCCAGATCCTTGAGGATGCGCACCACGCCGGAGGATTTGGTGGAAGAGCCGTAGCTGGAAATGGCCATAAAGTCAATGGCGCAGGGAATTTCAATGCGGCGGAGCATATCGGCAAAGACCGTCACCGCGCCCTTGAGGATGCAAACCATCAGCAGATCCTTGCCGGCGTAGTCGGCGTTGACCTGCGCGGCCAGCTCGTCCAGCCGCTTCTGAATCTCCTCGTTGCTGATCAAAACACGTTCAATTTCATCCTTTGAATACTGCATCATTCTTCTCCTTCAACGGTTGATATTCTATCACCAGCGCCTGCACGCTTTCCGGCACGACCGCACAGGTCTTGCCCGGCGCTGCCCCGACCGCCCAGAGGATTTCCTCCCCCATCACGATCAGCGGCACGCTGTCCCGCAGCGCGCGCGGCACTTTTTTGTCAATCAGGATATCGCTCAGCTTCCGCTTGCCGCCGCCCAGCAGCGCCAAGCGGTCGCCGTCCCTGCGGGTGCGCACAAACAGCGGAGCGCGTATTTTATCCGCATCGAACACCTGCGCGTATTTTCCGAGGTTGAGGTTCTTCGGAACCTTCCCCGTCCGCAGCGTAAAGCGGCCCAGCGGCGTTTCGTTTTCGCCGGAATGCAGCGCCCAGCGCCCGCTTCCGGCAGGTTCCATTATAACCCTTCGCACTCCGTTTGTATCGCGCTCGAACAATTCTTTACCTAAACTTACCCTCCGACCGACACCGCCAGCCAGCAGGCTCTCGATTCGGACGATATCCGCGGCAGAAAACTCCGGCGTCCCTTGCGCGCGCAGGTATTGCGCGATCACTTCACTTCGAAGACCCGGATGCAGGTCGGATACATCTGCCAGCGCCGCGCCGTACATTCGGCTGCGCAGCGCCCGCAACGCTTCCTGCCGGACGAAATCGCTCTGCCGACGCGCCAGCTCCGCCGCACGGCCGATAGCCTCCACCGCGCGCGGATTGAGCTTTTCCATGCAGGGAATCAGCTCGTGCCGAATGTAATTCCGCGTATAGGCGATATCGGCGTTGGTTTCGTCCTCGACGTGCGGAAGATGATTTTCCTGCGCATATTGTTCGATCTGTGCGCGGGAAAAGGGCAGCAGCGGGCGGATCAGCGCACCGTCGCGCTCCCTCATGCCGGACAGCCCGACGGGCGACGCACCGCGGATCAGGTGCATCAGCACGGTTTCGGCCTGATCGTTCAGGTGGTGCGCAGTGGCCAGCGTTTCAAGACGGCGCGCTTCCCGCGTTTTCCAAAGGAAATCATAGCGCATTGCGCGCGCGGTTTCTTCGATGCCCCGGCCCTCTTTTGCCGCCTGCGCCGGAACATCGAGATGGATGACGTGCAGCGGCACGCCCCACTTTCCGCACAACTCCTGTACAAACCGGCAGTCCCGCCGGGAACTCTCCCCGCGGATACCGTGCTCGACGTGTGCCGCCTCCACGCGCACGCCGCATTGCAGCAGCAAATGCAGCAGCACCACCGAATCCACGCCGCCGGACAGCGCGCAGAGCACGCTTTGTCCGCCCACGCATCGCGCAACCTGCTCCCGCACTTTTTTGTTTCCTCCCGCAGCAACTGATTTAGTCAGTATACTATTTTATAGGAGGGCGCTGCGGATTGCAAGCCCCGCGCCGGAATGTTCAGAAGTTTTTAACCCCCGTCTTATCCTGTTCAGGCTCCTTTTCCACCACGCGCTCCATGTTACGCGCAATGCGGCCGAGATATTCGTTGAGCTGCTGCTGTTCCTCCAGCGTAAAGCCCTCCAGCAGCTCCGCCGTCACCACGCTGATGCGGCTTTCGCCTGTCTCGCACATCTCGCGTCCCTTTTCGGACAAATGAACCCGCAGGATGCGCTGATCGTGCTCGTCCATCTCGCGCAGCACCAGCCCAGCCTTTTCCATGCGCTTTAGGGTCACGGTCATCGTGGCGGGCGAAAGATTGAGCGCGCGCGCCATTTCCTTCTGGCTCATGCCGTCGTTTTTGTACAACAGCATCAAAATCGGCGGCTGACCGCGATACAGGCCCACCTCCGCCAACTGGCTCTGGATGCGGCTGTAATACATCCGGATCAAACGGCCAAACCTCATTTCAAACTTCACGTGGGCTTCGCCCTGCTTTTCCTGAATGCTCATCCCATCGCTCCCTTTCCGGCAACTTGTTGATTATCTAATGATTTATAATCTAAACTTCGTTTTGCCTTTTGTCAACCGTTTGAGGCAAAAAGTCACAAAACCTTCATTCCTCCCCCCTCAGAACGCTCAGCATTCCGCGGGAACTTTATTGGCTTCCCTGCACCCGCAGAGTCATTTCGTCGCAAACGGACCCGATGGGGGGGGGCTCTCCCTCCTGCGCACTCCCTTCCCCCTGCGCGGCAAAACGTGCAGCCTCCACTCGCACCGCAACACCCTTGCCGCGCCCCCTCCTCTCCTCCCGCATCTTCCCCAAAGCGCAAAAGAAGGACGCATGAATGCGTCCTTCCCGTTTCTTCTCGTCTAAACGATCACGTCGCCGGTTTCGCCCGGCCCCCCGTTGAAATAGAGCCACCACCGCGCCCAGTTGACCGCATGGTCGCCGACGTGTTCGAGGTACTGCGCGATGCTGATGGCGGTCATCGTCTCACTGTCCTGCACCTGATGCGCGCCCTGGCGGGCGATGCACTCGCGGTAAATCTGCTCGCAGATCACGTCCACCTCGTCGTCCATTTGCAGCACAGCCTTCATGCCCTCGGCATCCTCGCCCAGCGAACAGGTGAGCACGCGCTCGAGCATAGTTCCGACGCGCTCACTCATGCGGAAAATATCGTCCAGCAGCGGCACCTTGCCGTATTGCTCCCGCATCATCGCGCGGCCGATGCCCGCCGCCTGATAGCCGATGCGCTCCATCTCATCCGCCGTATGAACCAGATAAAACAGCTTGCGCAGGTCCACCGCGACGGGGTGCTGCGTGGCGATCATGCGCATCACGCGCTCATTGATGGCCATGCGCATTTGCCGCAGGGTGTAATCCTGCTCCAACACGCGGTCCACGACGTTGAAGTCGCGGCGGCGCACCGCATCCATCACATCCTGAAGGGTCTCGGCCGCCAGGTTGCACATATGGATGCTGTCGCGCTGGATCTCGCGCATTTCCTGATCGTAAATGCTTCGCATATCGTATCCTCTGTTCCTCCGCGTTTCTTGAAAGGTTTAGGCGAATTTGGAGCTGACGAACTGCTCGGTGTGCAGGTGCTGCGGATGATAGAACAGGTCGCTGGTGCGGCCCCATTCGAGCACCGTGCCGTCCTCCATCATGGCGGTCTCCTCGGCAATGCGCCCCGCCATCTGCGGCGAATGCACCGCCACGACGATGGTGCAGTCCTTTTTGAGGTTGAACATCATATCTTCCACCTTCATGCTCGTCATGCTGTCGAGCAGGCGGGTGGGTTCGTCCATCAGCAGCAGGCCCGGCCGCAGCGCAAGCGCGCGCGCAATGCACACCAGCTGCGCCTGCGAACGGTTTAGATAAGAAGCGTCGGTGTAGAGCAAATCACGGAATTCCTCCAATATGCCCATATATCCCAGCGTTTCCTCCGCGCACTCTTCCAATTTCTGCTTTTTCTTAATGCCCTGCAAGCGAAGCCCCGCGGTGATGTTGCCCAATATATTTCCGGCAAAGAGCACAGGCTCGGTAAAGACCATGCCCACTTTCTGCCGCAGAAGGCTTATATCCTGCATGAAGATCGAGCTGTTGTCCAGCATGATGTGGCCGCTGACCACTGCCCCGCCCTCCTCCGCCATGCGGTTGATCACGCGCAGGAAAGTGGATTTGCCGCAGCCGCCCTTGCCCATCAGGGCCAGGATATGCCCCGCCTGCGCCGTGACGGCCAAATCGTGCAGCACAACTTTGTCGTCAATGGACGCATTGAGGTTTTCTACCACCAGTTGTATCGGCAATTTTCTTCCTCCCTTTCACCGCGCCACTTCAGCGCTGTGAGCACGCGCAGCAGGATCATCACCAGCACCAGCCCCATTGCCAGCACGGCGGCGTCCTGCCTGCCCAACCAGGTCAGGCGGAAAAGCTCGGTGGCCAGCACCTGATTGGGCATCACCGCGCCCATCAGCACCAGCAGCGCCGTCGCCTCGCTCAATATTCTTTCAATCAGGCTCAGAACCACACGCGACAGATCCGGCATGGCCTGGGGAATGATAATCTTGAAAAACACCTGCCCGAACGAGCCGCCCAGCGCCTCGCCCGCCTGCCGGTATTTCTCCGGCACCTCGCGCAGCGCCGCGTCGAGCCGCGCCACGGTATAGGGCAGAAACATCACCGCCAGCAGCACCGCCATCACGGTCAGGCTCTCGTGAACGGCGGCTTTTCGCCCGGTCAATGCATAGCCGACCAGGCCGAACAGCACGGCGGGCACACGGGAGAATCCGCGCATAAAGCGCTGGATGCGCGTCAGCCATGCGCCGCGCACCGAGCGGTACATAAAAATCGTGATCAGGCAGGCGGCGGGCAACGTCAGCAACACCGTCAGCAGCAGCAGCTCCATGGTGCGCAGAAACACCTGCCCGATGCCGGGCAGCACGCCCCAGGAGCGCAGCAGCGCCGTGACCGCTTCGCTCAGCAGCCGGATCAGCGGATAAAAGAGCAGAATCACGCCGCAGGCCGAAAGCAGGATCAGCGCCGCCAGAAAACATTTATTCCACGCCTTTCTTCTTTCCACGCCGTCCTCCTTCCTGGCAATAGGAGATCAGGGCATTGGTTGCCAGCACCAGGATCAGCAGCAGCGCCACCAGCAGCAGCGCATAGCCCGTGTTCACAACCCCGCCCGTGACCCCGACCGCCTTCATCAGCGCCGTGACCAGCGTATCGTTTTCCCCGCTATAGGCGGAGAGCACCAGCAGGATCGCCACGCCCTCGCCCATGCTGCGCGCCAGCATCCGCAACGCGGCATAGAGATAGCTGCGCGCCGCGCGCGGCACCACCACGCCCAGCACGGTTTCCGAAAGAAACGCGCCCAGCGCCTGCGAGGATTCCAACGCCGGCAGGTGCTTGACGTGCACGCGGATCAGCAGCAGCGTCAAATCCATCAGGCTCATCAGCACCAGCGTCGCCGTCACGCCCAACCACGCGCTGGGCGCTTTGGGTGCTAAGAAAGTCAGCCCCATATAGCCGAACACGACCGCCGGGATCGCCGAAAAGCCCGATATTGCCCGGGTCATCGGCATCAGGTGCTTCGCGTGCATCACAAAGACCACCATCACCGAGATCGACCAGGCGATCGGGAACGCCAGCAGCACCGCCGCCAGCGACGTGGTCAGCGTAAAGCCCGTCATTTCCAGCGCCTTGGGCAGCAGCGCCGACGTTCCTGAAAACGTTTCCGCGGCCTGCACATTTTCAAACAGCAGCGTGCTCAATGCAAACACCGCCGCACAGCCGATGATCAGCACGGCCAGCACGCCGCCCGCCCCTGCGCACAGGCGCATTATGCGATCCAAATTTTTCTTCATGCACCCTCCACGCAATTTCGCTGCGGCAAAAGCCTGCATGACGATTCTTTTCTAATTGTATATGAATTGTGGATATAGGACAATGCGCCCAACGTTAATTATGGGCAAAATCGTTCTGGGATGCGAATTCAGTACAAAAAGAACGGTTCGCATAGCGAAACCGTTCTTTTTGTACTCAATGATGTCTATTTTTCTTCCTGTTTTGGGCCGTACGGCAGCGTCACGGTAAATTCAGTGCCGACGTTCAGCTCGGACTGTACATCGATCTGCCCGCCCATATCCATGACGATATGCTTGACGATGGCAAGACCCAGTCCCGTTCCGCCCATGTTGCGGCTGCGTCCCTTGTCCACGCGGTAAAAGCGCTCGAACAGGCGCGGGATATGCTCCTGCGCGATGCCGATGCCGGTATCCTTGACGTGGAGCAGCACCTTATCCTCCACATGCTCCACCTTGACAAACACCTTGCCGCCTTCCAGCGTGTACTTGATGGCGTTGTCGATCAGGTTGATGAGCAGCTGCTTGACGTGGTCGTCGTTGGCGATGATGAAGGTATCCTCGCCCTCGTCCACGTTCAACTCGATGTTCTTGTTCTTGGCGCTCTTGTCGAGCATCAGGCAGACATCGCCCGCGCGCTTGCCCAGGCTCAGACGCTCGGTGGGTACGCGGACGCGGCCGTTTTCCATCGAGGACAGGGACAAAACGTCGTTAATCAGGCGGGAGAGACGATCGGTTTCCATGGAAATAATGCCCAGGAAGCGCTTGGCCATCTCCGGGTCTTCAATCGCGCCGGCTTGAAGGGTTTCGACGAAGCCACGGATCGAGGTCAGCGGCGTTTTCAGCTCATGGGTGACGTTGGCGGCAAAGTCCGTGCGCATCTGCTCCAGATTGCGCAGCTCGGTGATGTCCTCCAGCAGCGCAACCGCGCCGATGGATTCGTCCTCATGCTCCAGCGGAGAGATGTACAGGCGGATGAGCCGGTGCCGCGGTGCGGCGCGCACGGGCAGCTCGAGCGTAAAGAGCTCTTCGTGCTCCATGGCCTCCTGCAGACCCGCTTCCAGGCGGGAGTTGCCGGTGGCTTCGAGCACGTGCTTGCCCTCGACGTTGCCGGTCACGCCCAGCATATGCTTGGCGGCGCCGTTCATCTGCACGACGTGCAGCTGGCCGTCCACGGCGATCAGGCCGTTGAGCATATGCGCAATGATGGATTCCAGCTCGGCGCTTTTGTGCTGCAGTTTTTCGACAATATCCTGCAAACGGGTATTCATCGATTGCAGCGTGCGCAGCAGCTGGTTGAGTTCCGAATAATTCTCCAGACGGAGATTGACGCCGGCATGCCCGTCAATGATGGACTGTGCCGCGTTGGAGAGCTGGCTGATGGGGGTGACGATGCGCCGCGCCATGACGAAGGAAATATAGATCGCCACGACCAGCAGGATGCACATCAGCGCGGCGAACAATCCCCAATCTCCATTGCGGAACACCGTCTGGGACTTGGTCAGGCGGAGAATGCTGTCCCCCTGCCGAACGGACACTGCGACCTGCATCTGTGCCAGGCGGCCGGTGAAGGAAATCTCCTCCCCCGCCCCGGTGGAAATGGCGCGGATGACGTCGGGCTGATCGAGATAATACCCCGACTGTCCGCCGGAATCATAGAGCACCTCGCCGTCGAGGGATATCCGCGTGACGCGGGCGCCCATCAGCGCGGCGATGTGATCCAGATCCTCTTCCTTCTGGGCAGACCTTGCGGCGTAGCGCGCGGCCTGCATCAGCTGTTCGCACAGCGCGCCCTGCTCCTCCTGCATCGTGATGCGAATGGAGAAGAAGGAAGCAACCGTCACGATCACCAGTACAAAAACCGACGCAACAACAATGATGCGCCGGTACATGGATTTCACGCTTCCTGCTCCCGATCAACGAAACGATACCCTACGCCTCTGACCGTTTCAATATAAGGCTCCTCGCCCAGCTTCTGGCGGAGGTGACGGATATGCACGTCCACGGTGCGGGTTTCACCGTAATACTCATAGCCCCAAATGCGATCCAGCAGGAAATCGCGGGTCAAAACCTTGCCGCGGCTGAGAACGAGCACTTTGAGCAGTTCAAATTCCTTGAGGGTCAGCGAGAGCTTTTCGCCGCCCTTAAAGGCTTCATAATTGGTAATATCGATCATGATATCGCCGGCACGCAGGGTCTGCGGCTCGCTCTCCTGCTGAGGCGCGACGCGGCGCAGCAGGGATTTTACGCGGGCGGCCAGCTCGCGCACGGAAAAAGGCTTGGTGATGTAATCGTCCGCGCCCAATTCCAGGCCGAGGATCTTATCGACCTCGTCGCCCCTTGCGGTGAGCATGATGATCGGGATGTTGCTGGTGGTGCGGTCGCCCTTTAAGCGGCGGCAGACTTCCAGTCCGTCGATGCCGGGGAGCATGATGTCAAGCAGCACCAGGGAGGGCTTTTCCACCTCGCAGCGCTTGAGCGCTTCTTCGCCCGTGAGCGCTGTTACGACGTGATACCCTGCGGCTTTCAGGTTGAAGGAAATCAATTCAAGAATATGGACTTCATCATCCACTGCTAAGATGGTATCACTGGGCATGCTGGATAACCTCCTTATATGTTGTGGGAGCCGGATTCAGGATTCGTCTCCGCTTTTTCGTTTTCTTCCGCGCCGGGCTTTCCCAGCAGCTTTTTGAGTTCTTCCATGAATGTGTTGATGTCGCAGAAGGAGCGGTAAACCGACGCAAAGCGCACATAGGCGACCTCGTCCAGACCCCGCAGCCTTTCCATGACCATCTCCCCGATACGCGCGGAGGAAACCTCCTGATCGAGGGAATTATAGATCTGCGTTTCAACGTCGCGCACGAGCTGATCCACATCGTGCATGGCGACGGGGCGCTTTTCGCACGCCTTAATCAGGCCGCGGCGAATCTTATCCGCGTCGAACGCCTCCCGCGAGCCGTCCTTCTTGACGACCATGACCTGTACGTTTTCGATCTTTTCATAGGTCGTAAAACGCCTTCCGCACTTGACGCATTCGCGGCGGCGGATGGCCAGACCCTCGTCGGTGGGGCGGGAGTCAATCACGCGGCTGTCGGTCGCGCCGCAGTACATACACTTCATATCCGCTTTCAGTCTCCTTGAATTATGAGGGTGTACCCTCCCCGCCGTACAGCTCGGGGACTAGTCTCGCCTCATACTATTATAGCGTCTTTTTCTTCCACCGTAAACCCTTTTGCGGAAACTTTGTTAACTTTTCTACCCCGCGGATGGTTTTCGCCCGTTTTTTTCCGCACAGCGGACAGAAACTCCTCGCTCCGCCGCAGGAAGAACGGCCGCGCCGTCGCTTTGCAATCCATCTATTCTATAAATATAAAAGAAGAGCGGGCGTTTCGCCGCCCGTCCTCCTCTCCTGCTTCAGCCTTCCTTTCGGCCTCTCCGCCCTGCCTGCGCGGGGAGATTGACCAGTATCACATCCTCGCCCATCATCGCCACCGCATCCCAGGGAATGGTTTCGCCCCCGCCCTTGAACATGCCGGAGAGCGAAAAAAGCCCCGGCACGATCAGCGCCAGAATCCGCCCGTCCGGCGAAAGATCGAGGTCGCAGACGTTTCCCAGCTTTGCCCCGTCGCAGGTATTGACGACTTCTTTCTGCTTCAGCTGCGTATAGGTCATGGTGCTCTCCCCCTTTTCGCTCAAAAAAACAGCGCCCGCACAGCATTTCTATGCCCGCAGCGCCTAAATTCATTCGATTTTCTGTCGCTTGGCTCAAACGTATTTGCGCATGTGTTGCAGCGCAGTCTTTTCCAGCCGGGAAACCTGCGCCTGTGAGATGCCGATTTCCTCTGCGACCTCCATCTGCGTGCAGCCGCCGAAAAAGCGCATCCGCACGATCTTCCGCTCGCGTTCGCTCAGGCGATCCATCGCGTTGCGCAAAGCGAGGCTGCGCGCCCATTCCTCTTCGCCGCCGCTTTCGTCCCGAATCTGATCCATGACGTAGAGCGCATCGCCGTTATCGCGGTTGATCGGCTCGTTGAGGGACATCGGCTCCTGAATGGCGTCCAGCGCCATCACCACGTCCTCTTCCTTCAAATCAAGGCTCTCGGCGATCTGCCGGACGGTGGGCTCCTGCCCCAGCTGCGCGCCGAGCTTTTCGCGCGCCTGCATGGCCTTATAGGCGACGTCCCGCAGCGACCGGCTGACACGGATGGCGTTGTTGTCGCGCAGATAGCGGCGAATCTCCCCGATGATCATGGGCACGGCGTAGGTCGAAAATCGCACGCCCAAAGTCGTGTCGAAATTGTCGATGGATTTCATCAGGCCGATGCAGCCCACCTGGAACAGATCGTCCATCATCTCGCCGCGGCCCGCAAAGCGCTGCACCACCGACAGCACCAGTCGTAGGTTGCCGCCGACAAACTCCTCGCGCGCCGTTTCGTCGCCCGCCGCGATGCGCTCAAACAGCTTTTTCATCTCCGCGTTCGTCAGCACGGGCAGCTTGGAGGTATCCACGCCGCAAAGATCCACTTTGTTCAGTGCCATCAGGTTTCCCTCCGCCTCTTCTTGTTTTTGCCCGGAGGACGAAGGAATGCGTTTTCTGCAAGCTTCATCTCACCGCCAGCACTGTTATTTTTGTACTTCCTTTCTAATTTTATACGCTGCCTCGCAAACAATTCATTGATTTGTCTACATTTTTGCGCTCATCTCACCGCGCAATCGTTTCAAGATGCGCTTTTCCAGTCGAGAAATGTAGGATTGTGAAATGCCGAGGGTTTCCGCGACCTCGCGCTGGGTTCTTTCCTGCTGGCCATTCAGGCCGAAGCGCATCTGCATGATGCGCTTTTCGCGCGGACTGAGCCGCCCGATGGCCTCGTGCAGCTCGCGGCGGTCGTTCTCCATTTCCAGCTCTCTCCCCACCAGATCAGGATCGGTGCCCATCACGTCCGAGAGCAGCAGCTCGTTGCCGTCCCAATCGACGTTGAGCGGCTCGTCAAAGCTGACCTCCTGCTTCGTGCGGCTGTATCGGCGCAGATACATCAGAATCTCGTTTTCGATGCAGCGCGAAGCGTAGGTTGCCAATTTGATCTTTTTGTGCGCATCAAAAGTGCTCACTGCCTTGATCAGCCCGATTGAGCCGATGGAGATCAGGTCGTCCACGCCCACGCCGGTGTTTTCAAACTTTCTGGCGATATAGACCACCAGCCGCAGGTTGTGCTCGATCAGCCCCTCCCGCACACTCTCGTCCCCGCTGCGCAGCGCCTGCATGACCGCTTCCTCCTCCTCGCGCGTAAACGGCGCGGGCAGGCTCTGTCCGCCGCCGATGTAATCCAACCTTCCGCCGCACAAGAACCGCAATATTTTTCGCCATATCTCCCGAAAAAATCCCTTTTTCATCCCATGCACCTCCCCGGAATCAGCGCGCGCCCTTCGGTGTTGAGCACGCCGTCGTATACCGCCACAAAGGCCTCCACCTCCCGCCCGTCCACGCGCACGCTGTCCGGTGCGAAAGCAGAAAGCACGCCGCCGCCGCCCACCGAGGTGAATGGCACCGCGCGCATCCTGCCGCCCGCAACGCCGGAAAGCGCGTCCTTTTCCACCACGATCACCGGCAGGTTGCTCAGCGGCTCCACCAGCGCGTTGCCCGTGTCCACAATGGCGACAAGGCTCACGCGCCGTCCCGCCCGCTGCACCGTCAGCAGCGCCGTGCGGCTGCTCATTTTTCGGTTGCGCGCCGCCGTCAGCGCAATCAGCGCTCCTCCGCCCAACGCCGCTGTGCCCAGCGCGGCCAACGGGCCGTAACCGCGCGCGCCCAGCAGATACATCAGCCCCGCGCCTGTGCCGCCGAGCAGTGCCGTGGAGATCCAGATGAAGGCAAAGGCGCGCACCGTGCGTCTCCATTCCCGCCCAAGCCGCCCGCCGCACAACAGCAGCGTCATGCCGGCGCAGGCCGCCGTGCGCGGCAGCAGTCCCAGCAGCGGTCTGCCCCACGGCAGATACGCGCACACCGCATATCCGCAGCCGAGCGCTGACGCAAGCCCGATGCGCAGCTTTCCCGCGCGCACGCCCGCCAACCGCGCTGCCAGGATCAGGATCAGCGCATTCATCAAAAGGTTCTGCAACACAAAGCCCTCGATGCTCACCGTCATGCCGCCGCCCCCTTTTGTTTGGTTGTGCCTATCAATATACCCGCATTGCAGCGAATTTTCTGTTGATCCGTTTTGCAATTTATGTTCTATGGCATACAAAAAGACCGCCCCGGCTGCATTTTTCGCAGTCCGAGCGGTCTTTTTAAGTTTTTATGAGGATTTACTCCCAGCCGAGGTCCCATTCAGGGAAAATTGCCTTGAGTTTCTCCTGTTTGCCGTAGTTGTAGTAACTGTTGCCGTTATAGCAGAGCGCACCGCAGCTATCGGTGGCGACGGAGATCGTCAGCGTCTGCCCGTCGTCGCGGGTCACGGTCAGGAAGTCCCCGAAGGGGCAGCCCGCGCCGCCGCCGAGATAGGTCGCGCGGCTGAGCAGTTTTTGCAGGGCGGCAAGGCTTTCCGCATCCGTCACGGTCTGGCCCTCCATCTGGAAATCATTCTGATTGTTCGCCTGATTAGACCGAATCGCGCCGTCATTCAGTGTGGCCGAGGTGAAGCTGCCTTCGCTCGCCCACTGCGCGATGTCGAGCAGCGGGTCAAACCCGACGCGCTGCTCAAACAGCGCCCGCATCCGCTCGATGAGCGCCTCATCCTCGATCACGCCGAGGACACTGTAATCCTTCGACACGCGGATATACCGGCTGCCCAGCGAATACGTCGCCTTATCGGTGTAGATGTAATCAAAGGTATCGAGATTGTGCTCCCAATCCACCGAGATGCCGTCGGCAAACAGCTTGACCTCCGCGGCATCGAGCGCATCCGCCAGCTCCCTGCCTTCGCCGTCCAGCTCAAAGAAGTAAGTATACGGATCATAAAGTCCGGTTTTCTCCAGGGATTCCTGCGTCAGATAATGGACGGAGGCATAGGGCGTGCTCCGGGGCTGCTCGATGCTCATGCCCATGGTTTTCGCGTAGCGGTAGGCGGAAAGTCGGCCGTTCAGGGCGTAATGCATCACGGGATTGTCGGAGGAAACGAGGATCAGAAAGGTGTTCTTGTTGGGGGCATCGTCGGTGTCGAGCCACACCGCCGCCTGCGCGCCGTCGAGGTGATAGCTGCACAGATCGTTTACCCCCTCCGAGTTGACGACCGTCTGCGTCAGGATCGCCTCATCAGTCATATCCTCCGCGCCGGAGGTGTAATAGACGTTCCACAGCATCTCGCCCTCGGCGTTGGCAACGTCCAGCCCCGGCTTGCCCACCGCGATGAGGTAGGTATCGCCCTCGGCGCTGCGCCGCGCAAAGCAGGTGAAATCCCCCTCCAGCGCGGGCACAAGCGTCTGCGCCTCCTCCGAAGAGAGGCTGGTAAAGCCCGAAACCTCCGGCTCTACGGCAGCTTCCAGCGCATTCATCTGCGCGATCACCCAATCGGGGCGATCGTCTACCAGCAGAGAAATCGCCGTTTGCAGCGCGCCGTCCGCGTCCTGCACCACATACAGCCGCAGGCTCTCCGAAAAGTTTACGGCAATCTGCGCGCTGCCCACAAGCTCCGGCAGACTCGCGCCGTCCTGCGCTTCACCCAGCAGATAAATCGTCTCCGCACCGGCGGTCTGCCGGCCGTAGAACGTTACGCCTTCCGCTTCGGGCAGCGCGTCGGGGAGCATATCCTGAAAGGTCAGGTTCGTGTTCTCTTCGATGCGCCGCATCTGCGCGCGGATGCTTTCGGGAACGTCCGCATCGGCGGACTGCGGCGTTTCGGCGGGAGAAGCCGAAGGCGCAGCGGAATCATGCTGCGCAGGGCCGGTCATGGTCACAGCGCAGCCCGTCAGCACCAGCACAATCGCCAGCACGGCGGCCACGAGCGTAAACTTCTTCTTTTTTGCAATCAGGGAAATGCGCCTCCTCAGCTGCTGCTTGCTCTGCGCCATGGTGGTGGCGGCGTTGACCAGGCTGCCCGCGCGGGGCTTGCCGCGCAGGAAGGAGAGCAGCGTTTTGCCGTATTCCAGCCGCTGATCCTCGCCCAACAGCGCAATGGCGCGCACGTCGCAGGCGTTCTCGCTGTCCGCACGGCTGACGGACGCGGCGATCCACACCACGGGATTGAACCAATGCACGATCAGCACGATGCTGCGCAGCACCGCCCACCAGAGGTCACCCCGCTTTTTGTGGGAAAGCTCATGCGCCAGGACGTGCCGCATGCGGTCCGGGTCGTTCAGCACGGCGGGCGTGACGATGATCTTGGGGCGCAGCGGGTTCATCAGGCAGGGCGAGGGCACTGCGCGGGAGACAAAGACCTGCGTTTTGCCGAGCAGCCGCTTTTCCTGCGGCAGCAGCTCCACCGGCCGCTGCGAGCGGCGGACGCGCCCGGCGAACTTCGCATTGACCAGCGCGATATACGCCGTGGCAACGGCCGCTCCGAGCAGCCAGACGCCCGTCAAAATCTGTGAAAGGGTGGGCATACGGAAGCTATGGGTGTTCAGCGCTTTCTCCGGCGCGGGATCTCCGGCGGAGGACGGCGGGTTCGCGTTATCCCGTGCCGGTGCGGAAGGCTGCGCCGCCGGGGCTGTGGTCATAAATGCAACCGCGCCCAATGTGTTTTCCGATTGCTGCTGCACCGTCTGCACAGTTTGCTCCACGCGCGCCGCGGCGGGCAGGTTGAGCACACTGACGGTGCTGGGCACGCGCAGCGGTACAAGCAAACACAGCGCCACGGGCAGCCACAGCGCCGCCGTCACGCGCGGATCGAGCCGTTTGCCGCAGGCTGCGCGCACCGCCATCACGGTCAGCGCCAGCAGTCCGCCGGTGACGCTCATCACGAGCAGGGTTTTCATATCGTCCTCACTTTCTGTGCGCTTCGAGGATGCGCATCAGGTCGTCGATTTCCTCGTCGGTCAAATCATCCTGCTGCACCAGCTCGCTGATGAGCAGGGCGCTGCGCCCGCCGAAGATGCGGTTGACCACGCTGCTGGTCTCCTGCCGCACAGCGTCTTTGCGGGAGATCAGCGCGCGGTAGCGCATGGGGCTGGTTTCGGGCACGATTTCGGCGCTGCCCTTCTGACACATGCGCTTGAGGAGCGAGATCACGGTATGCTTGCTCCAACCCGTCTCCTCCTCCAGCGCCCTGGTGATCTGCGCCATGGTCATCTCACCGTTTTTCCAGAGCTGATCCATGATTTTCCACTCGCTGTCGGTCACATTCCGATGTTCATCCATGGGCTTTCCTCCGTTAACAACTTGTCTACCGATAGGATAGCACACGTTAATAAGATTGTCAACGCATGGGCGCAAAAAAATCCCGCCTCGCAGGAATACTGCGTGACGGGATGGTGAATCTGCTTTTACTTCTTGGGATTGCGGCGCAGGAACGCGGGCACGTCGTTGTTGTAGGAACGGCGCGCGGGCTGTGCGGGCGCATCGGGGATGTCTTCCTCCTCGCCGAACACGCGCTGGCCGCGCATCGGGCGGACGGGCTGAGCGGTCTGCTGCGCCTGATACGCATCAAACGCGGAGACGGGCTGCTCCTGTTCGGCGGGCGCCGCGGGGGCTTCCTGCTGGGGCTCCGCTTCCTGGCCGAGGTCGCGCAAGCGGCTCTGGCGGGGCTGCTGCGCGGAGCGCTCGTCACGAACCCAGACGGGGATGCGCTCGGTCACGCCGTCGTTCTGCGCGGGCGCGGCCGGACGGGCGGGCTGCTGCGCAGCGGCGGTGGACTTGGGCAGGTTGTAATCCGCGCCCTCGAAACCGGTGGCGATGACGGTGATGCGCACCTCGTCGTCAAAGGTCTCGTCGATGCCGGCGCCGAAGATGATGTTGGCCTCGGGGTCGGCGGCCTGAGCGATGAGGGACGCGGCCTCGTTGACTTCGAGGATGCCGATGGCGTTGCCGCCGGTGATGTTAATCAGCACGGCCTTCGCGCCGTCGATGCTGGTCTCCAGCAGCGGGCTGGAAATCGCCTGCTTGGCGGCCTCGACCATGCGGTTTTCACCCTTGCCGATGCCGATGCCCATGTGCGCCATGCCGCGGGACTGCATGATGGTCTTGACGTCCGCAAAGTCCAGGTTGATCAGCGCGGGCACCGCGATCAGGTCGGAGATGCCCTGAATGCCCTGGCGCAGCACGTCGTCCGCCATGCGGAAGGCGTCGGGCAGGGAGGTGTTCTTGCCCACGATCTGAAGGAGCTTGTCGTTGGGGATGACCACGAGGGTATCCACCTGCGCCTTGAGCTCCATGATGCCCTTTTCGGCATTGAGCATTCTCTGGCGGCCCTCAAACAGGAAGGGCTTGGTCACCACGCCGATGGTCAGAATGCCCATCTCGCGCGCCAGCTGCGCCACAACGGGCGCCGCGCCCGTGCCGGTGCCGCCGCCCATGCCGGCGGTGATGAACACCAGGTCGCTGCCCTTGAGCATCTTGGAAATTTCATCCTTGCTCTCGTCGGCGGCAGCCTTGCCGATTTCGGGCTTCGCGCCCGCGCCCAGGCCCTTGGTCAGCTTTTCGCCGATCTGGATCTTATTTTCCGCCTTGGACTGAGAAAGCGCCTGGCGGTCGGTATTGATGGACACGAACTCCACGCCGCGCAGGCCATATTCCACCATGCGGTTGACGGCGTTGTTGCCCGCGCCGCCGCAGCCTACAACCTTAATGCACGCGCCGGCCGCAACTTCCTGTTCAAATTCCAGCACTGAAAATCCCCCTATCCGTTCACGTTAAAATGGTGATTGCTTACTTGGTAAAGAATGCCTTGAAGAAAGAACCGATCTTGCTGGTGCTTTCGGAGGGCTTGACCTCCATCTGGCTAACCGATTCATAGACCAGCTCCAGCAGCCCGATCGCCGAGGAATAAACCGGCGAATTGAGCTTGATGGCGGGCGGCGTGGGCGCCTTGAAGGTGCGCTCGACGACGGAGGAGATGGTCTCCCTGCCGCCGCGCATCAGGATCAGGCCGCCGCCGGTGATATAGAACGTCGAGCGCTGCGAAAGCTCGCTCGCGTACTTTTCAATGGTATCGCGCACCATGTCGGAAAGCTCGGCCACGCGCGGCTCGATGACCGCCAGCACGGTTTCCCTGGGGAAAGAGACGTTCTGGCCGTCCGGGTCGGTGACGGAGAGCTGATCCTGACCGATGCCGAAGGTATATTTGCGCTTGAGCTCCTCCGCCATATCCATGGTGATGGAAAGCTCCATCGCAAGATCCGCCGCCAGATGGCCGCCGCCCATGGGCAGCACCTCGTGGCGAATCAGCGCATCGCCCTGCACGAACATGACCTCGGTGGAAAGATAGCCAACGTCCACCAGCACCGCGACCTTATCGCGCTCCTCCGGCGGGATGAGCAGCAGCGCCTCGCCCAGCGCGGGCGAAAGATAGCCGTTGATGTGGATATCCTGCTCCTCCATGCGGGCCTGCATATCCTCCAGGAAAGTCGCGTCCGCGATGACAAAGGAGGCCATGCACTTGACCACGCTGCCCTTGAGCCCCGTGGGCTCCATGGTCCTGCGGTCGTCCACCGTGAACCACGCGGGGCTGCGGTGGATGATCACGCCGTCCTGCTTATTTTTATAGTCCAGCGCCAGATTCATCACATCGTCCACATCTTCGGGCGTGATGCGGCGCTCGCCGTCCAATTCGAGGGTGACTTCGTTCTGCTCCAGATGAATGAAATCGCCGGGCACGCCGACGTAGATCTCCTTGATCTCCCTGCCGGAGGAAAGCTCTGCTTCCCGCACGGATTTCAGAATTGCCTGATCCACGTCCTCATCCGAGGCGTTCCAGTGCGCGTCGCTGTAGCCGTCGTAGGGTACCACGCCGAACCCCAGCAGCTGCGCCGGGCCTTCGCCGTTCCCCTCCCCGACCACGGTGACGATCTTGGAGGTTCCAAATTCAATGGCTGCTGCCATGCTCTTCACGTTACGTACTACCTCCCAACCGGTTACGGGCATATTGTCTGCACAACTTGCCCATTCTATTTTTCTATTATACTTCAATTTTGCCGCATTGAAAAGGTCTGCGCTGCGCAAAGAGCGCAAAAAGGCAGCGGTTTTTTCAAGTCTTTACGAATTGGAAACATCTTCCGTGCCGCGTAAGTCACTCTTCGGGCTGCGGCGTCGCGTCCGGCTCCTGCGACGCACCGGGATCGGACGTTGTGTCGGGGTCGGCTGCCGCATCGGGATCCCCCGCCGTATCGGGCTGCGCGTTTGGCTCGATGAGCTCGCCTTCGCCGCTGACGGGCAGATAAGAAGCGTTTTTACCGGTCGAAACCGTGATCACGCCGCCCTGATACCCCTCGGAAACCAACACCGGCTCTACGCCGCGCAGCCAACGGATCTTTTGATCCATGTTCTCAAAGTTGCCCAGACGCACCTCGAAACCGCTGACCGTGGTCATCCAAAGGTCGGACACCGCGTCCAGATTGATTTCGGAAATGAGCTGAGAGGCGTTCTGCTCGTAGAGCTGCGTCAAAATGGCGTGCATCGCGTCGATCTGACTTTCCTGAGAGGAAACGACGGTCTCCCCCACCTTCGTTCCCTCCGTCAGGCGCAGGCCGCTGACCACAGGCAGCGAAAGGTCTCCCATGGTCGGCTGTTTTTCGAGCACAAATCCGGTCTCATCCACGACGAGCACGCCGTCCAGCGTGGAAATCAGCGCGCTGGCGCGGCGCTCGTGCACCGAGATGCGCAGCTTATCCGGAAAGACATAGCGCACGGATTCCACTTCGTAATAAGGATTTGCGTTGATGCGCTCCTTAATTTGGTCAAAGCGCAGTGCAAAGACGCTCTCCTCGTTGGCGATGCTGGCCAGATCCACGACCTCGGCGGGGTCGTGCACCTCGCAGCCGAGCACCACGACCTCGCGCACGCGCATGGCCTCGCTGCACGCATATCCGCTGCCCGCGATCACCACCAGCAGCAAAAACAGCACCAGATAGATTCTTGCGCGCACGCTTTGTCCCTTCCTTTTGTCCGCTTTTTTATTGTTCTTCCGTTATGCGGCGGATGCTCCCGCCCAACGCCAACAGCGTATCCTCCAATTTGTCATGTCCGCGGTCGATCAGCTCCACACCCTCGACCAGGCTTTCGCCCTGCGCAGCCAGCGCCGCCAAACACAGCGCCGCGCCGCCGCGCAGATCCCGCGCGCACACCCTTGCGCCGTCCAGCGCCTTCACGCCCCGGATCACCGCCGTGCGGCCGCTGATCTGGATGTCCGCGCCCATGCGGCACAGTTCCGCAGCATACCCCATGCGGTTTTCAAACACGTTTTCCACCACGACCGACGTGCCGCGCGCCCGCGTCAGCACCGCGCTCATCTGCGCCTGCATATCGGTGGGAAAGCCGGGAAACGGCGCGGTTTCGATTCTGCGCACCGCACGCAGCCGTTTGGGTGCAATCGCGCGCACGCCGCCGCCCTGCGGCAGGTGTATTTCGCACCCGGTTTCGCGCAGCTTGTGCAGCAGAGCGGACAAATCCTGTTCCCGCGCATCGCGCACATAGACGTCGCCGCCGGTGATTGCCGCGCCGCACAACAGCGTGCCCGCGCAGATGCGGTCGGGCAGCGGCGCATATGTACAGCCGTGCAGCGGTGCGTCCCGGCCGGAAATGCGGATGCTGTCGGTGCCCATGCCGCGCACGCGCGCCCCGCAGGCATTGAGGAAGCGCCCGAGATCGACGATCTCCGGCTCCCTTGCGGCGTTATGGATTACAGTATCGCCCGCCGCGCCGCAGGCCGCCATCATCACATTCTCGGTTGCGCCCACGGAGGGGTAATCCAAATGCACCTCGCCCCCGTGCAGCGCGCCGCTGCACAGGATGTGCCCATGCTTTTCCTCAATCTGCGCGCCGAGCGCCCGCAGGCCCTGCAAATGCAGATCGATGGGCCGAAGCCCGATCTCGCACCCGCCGGGATAGGTGAAATCCGCCTGTCCGAAGCGCGCGAGCACCGGTCCCAGCAGAAAAATCGAGGAGCGCATTTTCTTGGAGAGCGTCTCGGGCATGGCGCCCGCGGCCGCGCCGGCGGAATCCACGATCAGCTCCCGTCCTTCGCGCGCCGCCTTGCAGCCGAAGCTTTCCAGCACCCGGCTCATACTGCGCACATCCGATAGATCCGGACATCCCGAAAGCTTGATCTGCCCGCGCACGAGCATACACGCCGCCATCAGCGGCAGCACGGCGTTCTTCGCGCCATAGACCGCTGCCTCTCCGCAAAGCGGCGCCCCGCCCACGATGGAATACGCTTCCATGGCAACCCCTCCTTCAACGCTGGCAGGATATGCCAAAGCAGACGGAAAGGTTCACATTTCCGGGAAAAGCGGCGCTCAGGCCGCGTTTTTTTCCCGCAGGCGGTGCAGCGCAGGCGGCAGGAGCTGTTCGCGCAGCGCCGCAGAGCGCCGCGAGACCGAAACCAACAGCCCCATGGTGGTCAGGAAAATGGCCATCGTGGTGCCGCCGGAGGTAAAAAACGGCAGCGGGATGCCGGTGGTCGGGGCAAAGCCCGTCACGACCAGCACGTTAAAGATCACCTGCACGGCGATCAGCGAGGTCGTGCCCAGCGCAAGATAGGTCCCAAAGCGGTCCACTGCGTTGACGGCGATGCGCAGACCGAAATAGATCAGCGTCAAAAACACGCTCAGGATCGTCACGCCGCCGACAAAGCCCAGTTCCTCGCCCACGACCGCGAAGATGAAGTCGGAATAGGCATAGGGCAAAAACAGATGTTTCTGCTTGGAAAGTCCCAGCCCCGTGCCGAACCAGCCACCGTTGCCCAGCGCGTAATAGCTCTGCACCAGCTGATAGCCCGCCTTATCGCTCACCCCTTCCGCCCAGGGGTTCAGAAACGATGTGATGCGGATCCAGCGATCCTCGATGACATAGCGCGCCAGAACATAGAATCCCGCCACCGCGATCACCAGCAGAATCGCAATCGTCGAGGGCTTCATGCCGCCGGCCATCATCATCACCAGCGTCACAATGGCGATCAGCGACGCGGTGGAAAGGTTGGGCTGCGCCAGCAGCAGCACATCCAGCACGCCCACGACCAGCAGACAGCCGAAATTGTTCTTCCAGAACAGGTGCATGCTGTTTTGCCGCATGTTCATGTAGTAGGCCAGATACAACACCACGGCGACCTTCAGGATCTCCGAGGGCTGGATGGAAATATACGCACTTTTTGTGCCGATGCGCAGCCAGCGGTAGGCGTCGTTCAGATACGGCGAGCGGATGAACAGTGCGCCGCTGTTGACAGCCGGAATGATCTTCGCCGCTCTGGGCAGCAGCACGACCAGCGCCAGCATGATGAAGGACGCAAAGCAGAGCGTTTTGACGATCCAGCGCTGGTTGAGCCAGCGGTAATCCAGATTCGCGGCGAAAAAGAAGCCAATGCCGCCCAGAATCATGCCCTGCACCTGGGTGTTGAATTCGCTCATCGCATCGCCGTCGCCCGAAACGCCCATGGCATAGGACGAAGCGGAAAGCACCATCAGCGACCCGACCAGCGTCAGGATGATGGTGCAGACCACCACGCCCCAGTCAACGGGCAGGTGCTTGTGCCAGACCCACATGTTCGCCAACGTCCAACGCTTGGGCGCGGGGTCGTTGATGTGGGAACGTCGATCCTCTGCCTGACGGCGTCGCTTGCGCGTCTCTCTGTCCATGGGTTCGTCATAGCGGCTCATCGTTCCCACTTCCCTTCTCTTCCGAATCCATGCTTACAGGCGGCCCACGATCTCCTTAAAGACGCGGCCGCGCTGCTCATAATCGCTGAACATATCGAAGCTGGCGCACGCGGGCGAGAGCAGCACGTTTTCGCCGGGCTTGGCGCAGGAGCGCGCCAGCATCACGGCCTCCTCAAAGCTGCCCGCGCGCAGGATGCTTTCAAAGCCGACTTCCCGCAGCGCCTTTTCGATCTGGTCGGCGGTATCGCCCAGCACCACGACGGTATGGATTTTGCTGTCCTTGATCTCCTTTGCGAAGGGCAGGAAATCGCAGTGCTTATCATATCCGCCCGCCAGCAGCACGGTGCCCGCCTTCATGGCGCGCACGGCCTGCACGGAGGCGTCCACATTGGTGCCCTTGGAGTCGTTGATGTAGGTCACGCCGTCCACGGTGCGGACGGTCTCGATGCGGTGCTCCACGCCCTTGAAGGTCTTGAGCGTGTGGCGGACGATGTTCGCGGGCACGCCCGCCAGCATGGTCAGCGCCGTGGCAGCCAATGCGTTTTCTAAGTTGTGATTGCCGGGGATATAGATTTCCTCCGTAGGAATCACGCGCTTCTTTTTGCCGTCCAGCACGAAGATTACCTCGCCGTTTTCAACGCACGCGCCGTTTTCCACCATCTGCTTGCGGGAGAAATAGGCGACATTGCAGTGCACGCGCTGCGCCATGCCGCGGACGATTTCATCGTCGTAGTTCAGCACGGCCCAATCGTCCTTGCCCATGTTTTCAAAAATACGCTCCTTGATGCGGATGTATTCTTCCATGGTGCCGTGGCGGTTCAGGTGATCCTCGGTGATGTTGCACATGACGGCGACATGGGGATGGAAGGTATCAATGGTTTCCAGCTGGAAGGAGGAGACCTCCGCCACCGCCACATCCTCCGCCGTGGCCTTGGCGGCGCACGCGGTGAAGGGATAGCCGATGTTGCCCACGACATAGGCGGTCTTGCCGAAATTCTTGAAGATTTCGCCGATCAGGGTCGTGGTGGTGGTCTTGCCGTTGGTGCCGGTGATGGCGTAAAGCGGCGCGCGGGAAACCTGCGCCCCCGCCTCCAGTTCGCCGATAATGGGCACGCCCGCTTCCTTGGCCGCCTTGAGAATCGGCGCGGTCAGCGGAATGCCGGGGCTGGTCACGACCAGATCGTAGCTTTTCAGATCCTGCGGGATGGCCGTATCGCCCAGGCACCTGCGGATGTCCAGCTTGTCCAGCGGAGCCAGCACGTCCTGAAGCTTTTCCTCCGTTTTGCTGTCCGAAATGCTCACGCGCGCGCCCTGCTCATACAGGCATTGCGCCGCGGCCACGCCCGAGCGCGCCATGCCGCAGACCAATATCTTTTTCCCTTCAAAATCCATGATGATTCACCGCCCAATTCTTTCGGATAGAGTTTTTTGTTTAGCCGATGGTCAGCGACAGCAGCGCGACCACGCAGAGGATCGCCGTCACCAGCGTATACATCGCCACGATGCGGGTCTCCGGCATGCCGCCCATCTCAAAGTGATGATGCAGCGGCGCCATGCGGAACACGCGCTTGTGCAGGAACATGACCGAGAACACCTGAATGATGTCCGAGACGCTGGTGAGCACATACATAAAGCCCATCAGCACGATCAGCAGCGGCTGGCGCAGCACCAGCGAGGCCATGACATACGCCCCGCCCAGCGCAAAAGAGCCGGTATCGCCCATGAACACGCGCGCCGGATACGTGTTGAAGCGCAGGAAACCCATGCACGCGCCCGCGGTAGCCAGCGCCAGCACCATCACCACCGATGTGGCCTCCGGGTCCAGCCCCGCATTGTTCATAAACAGCGCAATCAGCCCCAGCGTGACCATGACCACAGTCGTGACGGAAGAGCTCAGGCCGTCCACGCCGTCGATGAGGTTGACGGAGTTGGTGGTAGCCAGGATCACAAACGCGGCAAAGGGGATATACCACACGCCCAGATCCCACTGGATGTGCGTAAAGGGCACGTAGATGGCCGAGCCGATATACGGGCTCTTATAGCAGAAGAACGCTGCGCCGATGCTCAGTGCGAGCTGAAGCAGGATCTTCTGCCAGAAGGAAAGACCCTCCGGGCGGTGCAGCACGACCTTGATGAAGTCGTCCGCAAAGCCGGTGAGGCTGAAGCCCAGCGTGAACAGCACGGCGGGCAGCATCAGGCTCCAGCGGGTCTCCGCCGGGGAGAACACCAGCGCGACCACACCCAGCGCGAGCATGATCATCACCCCACCCATCAAGGGCGTGCCGGACTTTTTGTTGTGGGAAACCAGGCCGTAGCTGCGCTCGGTGGCGCTGAAATTGAGCCTGCGCAGCATGGGGATGACGAACGGGCCCATGGCCAGCACCGCGGCAAAGGCGACCAGCAGGGCAAAGAGCATACTTTGCATGGTTGTTTTCTTCCTTTGTATTTGAAAGTTTGGATAGACTTATTCGCGGCCCTCGTCCATTTCGGCAAGGATTTCGCGCACGACCACCTTTTCATCGAAGGGATGCTTCTGCCCGCCGATGTCCTGATAGGTCTCGTGTCCCTTGCCCGCCAGCACGATCACGTCTCCGGGCTGCCCCATCTGCATCGCATAGCGGATGGCTTCGCGGCGGTTCTCGATCACGACATAAGGGCCTGTGGTGCGCTTGATGCCCTCTTCAATGGCGCGCAGGATGTCCATCGGATCCTCCAGGCGTGGATTATCGCTCGTCAGGACGGAGAAATCCGCCAGCCGCCCGCTGATCTCGCCCATGATGGGACGCTTTTCCTTGTCCCTTCCGCCGCCGCAGCCGAAGACGCAGATGAGCCTTCCGCGCGTGAACTGGCGAATGGTCTTGAGGATGCTCTCCAGCGAGGCGGGGCTGTGGGCATAGTCGAGGATCACGCGGTAGGGCGTGTGGGTGGGCAGCGGCTCGATGCGGCCGGGCACCACCGTGACGCTCTCCAGCCCCGCTTTGACGTCCTCGGGCGAAATGCCCATCTCCAGGCAGGCCACCGCGGCGGCCATGCTGTTGTAGACGTTGAAAATGCCGGAGATGTGCAGGTGCAGCGGCAGCACGACATCCTTCCAGTGCAGGCGGTAACTCACGCCGCTTTCGAGGATTTCAATCTCGTTGGCGTAGGCATCCGCAGGGGCGGAAACGCCGTAGGTCGTGGCGGGAACCCGGCCCAGCATGTATTTGCCCGCCTCATCGTCGGCATTGACGACGGCATGGCCGATATAGAAGGGATCGAAGAACTTTTCCTTCGCCCTGCGATAGGTTTCCATCGTGCCGAAATAATCCAGATGATCCTGCGAGAAGTTCGTAAAGATGCCCTGATCGAACTTCATGCCGACGAGCTTGCGCAGATCGAGCGCGTGCGCAGAGACCTCCATGACATAAAAATCGCACCCGGCGTCCTTCATGCGGCGCAGCAGCGACTGCACGTCGATGGGATCGGGTGTGGTCAGGCTTGCAGGCTCCTCCTCTTCGCCGATGTAGGTGCAGACCGTGCCCATCAGGCCGACCTTGTGCCCCGCATGGCGCGCGATGGCGCGCACAAGGAACGAAGTCGTGGTCTTTCCCTTGGTGCCGGTGATGCCCACGCCGTGCATCTTTTCGGCAGGATAGCCGTAGAAGCACTGCGCCATATAGGACATGGCGGCTCTTGCATCCTCCACCAGCACCTGCGGCAGATCCACCGGCAGCTTCCGCTCCACCACGAGCGCCGCCGCGCCGGCATCCGCTGCGGCCTTGGCAAAGTTATGGCCGTCCACGCGCAGGCCGGGCAGGCAGAAGTAAAGGTCGCCCTTTTTCACCTTTCGGGAATCGCAGACAAGCCCCGTCACTTCGGCTTCCGCCGAAACGGACGCTCCCGCGGGAATGCTCCTTGCAAGCTCAGTCAGTTTCAATGAAGTCCACTCCTTCTCGTTGCATTCATATTCACATAAGAGAGATTCTCATAATTGCGCTAATTGAATTCCACTGTCACGGTGGTGCCGGAGGCGACGCGCTCGCCGGCGGCGGGGCTTTGGCTGACGCACACGCCGCTGCCGCTGATCTTCATTTGCAGCCCCACGGCGCGCAGCGCGCGGTTGGCGGGCACGAGGGATTTGCCGGTCAAATCCGGCACATCCACCAGGCCGTCGTCCTGCACCTCGACCTCTTCGGTGTAGACCACCACCAGCGACCCATCCGGCACCTCCGCGCCCGCGGCGGGCAGCTGATCGGTGATGGTCTGGCCGATGCCGTCCACCATGGTGCGCAGTCCCGCGGCGGTCAGCGTGTCGCTGGCCTGCTGGGGAGATACGCCCGTGACGTCCGGCACGGTGACGGTCTTGCCGGCGATTTCCGCCTCGCCCTCTTCATATTCGGGCTGCACACCCATATATTTTAACGTTTCTTCCATAATCATGCGCGCGTAGGGCGCGGCGACGGTGGAGCCGTAATCGGGGCGGACGGACGGTTCGTCCACGATCAGCAGCAGGCCGATCTCCGGGTCGTCCATCGGCGCAAAGCCCAGGAACGAGCAGATGTGCTTGTCGTGGCTAACCTTGCCGTCCACATACTTCTGCGCCGTGCCGGTCTTGCCGCCGATGCGGTAGCCCGCGATGTAGGCGTTGCGGCCGCCGCCGTTTTCGACGGCGTTTTCGAGCAGCTGACGCATAGCAGCGGAGGTCTCTTCCGAAATCGGCGCGCCGACGACTTCCTTTTCAAAGCTCTGCACCACTTCGCCGTTATCGTCCAGATAGGCACTGATGACGTGGGGCTTGAGCAGTTCGCCGCCGTTGACGGCCGCAGCGGCTGCGGTCAGCAGCTGCACAGGCGATACCGACACGCTCTGGCCGAAGGCCATGCGCGCAATATCGACGTTTTTCACATATTTATAGGCGATCATCTGCCCTGAACTTGCGCCGGGCAGGTCGATGGGCACGTCCATGCCGATGCCGAAGGCATGCAGCCCGTCGTAAAAGGTGTCGATCCCCATACGCAGGGCGAGGTTGATGAACACCGGGTTGCAGGAATTGGCCACGGCCTCCATCAGCGTTTCGGAGCCGTGCGGATTTCCGGTGCGCCAGCAGGAGATCTTGTCGCCGTCCACCATTTCGTAGCCCTTGCAATAGAAGGTATCGTCCATATTCGTCACGCCGTTTTCCAGCGCGAGGGCGGTGGTGAGGATCTTGAACGTGGAGCCCGGCTCATAAGCGTCCTGCACGCAGGAATTGCGGATGAGTGCGGATAGCTGTGAAAGATCGTCGCGCGGCGGGCTGTTGAGGTCAAAGCCGGGGCGGTTGACCATGCCGAGGATCTCGCCGGTCTTGACGTTCATCATCACGGCCTGCACGCTCACCGCGCCGTTGGCCTCCAGCGCCTGATCCGCGACCTTTTCCATGATGGCCTGAATGATGTAATCAACGGTCAGCTGCACGGTGTAGCCGTTTTTGGGGACGATGTATTCCTCCTCGCCGGTTTCCATCTTGCGGGAACGCGCATCAATTTCGGAAACGATGCGGCCGTCGGTGCCCTTCAAGACCTTATCCAGGCTCTTTTCCAGCCCTTCCTGTCCCTCTCCCGAAGCCGTGCAAAAGCCCAGCACCTGCGTCAGAAAATCCCCCATGGGGTAGGCGCGGACGGTATCCTCGGTCACGGCGATGCCGCGCAGATTCGCCGCGCGGATGGCGTCGCCCACTTCGAGCTTGACCTGTCGCGCCAGACGCACGCTGCTCTTGGAGGTATCGGTGATGCGCTCATATATCGTCTGCTCGTCTGTCTCCAGCACCTCGGCCAGCTTCTGGGCGGTGGTGCGGATGCGCTCCTGCTTGGTTTCCGGATCCTCGGTTTCCTCACCGACGACGTCCGCCGGGGCGGCGGTGATGGTCACGGCGCTGGCCGACTGCGCCAGCACCTTGCCGTTGCGGTCGGTGATCTCGCCGCGCTTGGCCGTGACGGTGAACGAGCGCGTCCACTGGGAGAGCGCCCGGCTCTGCAAATTCGCGCCGTCGATGATCTGGATGTAGAAAAGTCGTCCTACCATGACCAGAAAACAAACAATAACAAGACAAAAGAGCCACCCGATGCGGTTCTTTGTCTTGTCGGAAGCGGGAATATTGGGCATAGATCGGCAGGCTCCTTTCTGCGGACTGGATGAAAAATGAACGCACCTCTTTCTGTTTTTATCGGTTACGCCGCAAAATGATCTCTTCTCGTTCTGTGTCTTTTGTCCTTGCGGAAAAGCACCCTTACGGCAGAGCGATGACGCGGGTGTTTTCCTTCTGTGCATAATCCATATTCAGGTTCTGCCGCGCATAGTCCTGAATCTGGGCGATATTGCCCTGCCTATTGATTTCGACCTGAAGCTCCTCCAGGCGCTTTTGCTGATCGTCGATCTCCGCGGTGAGCTTGCGCTGCTCCACAATCATCTGCTCGATCTTGGTGTAGCGCACCAGGAGCGAAAAGATGCCTCCCGCCACGGCGACCACCAGCACGATGCTCACAAAGGCGAACAGCGTCTGGATGCGGTGCTGACGGCGGCGGCGCGCTTCTTCCTCATTTTCGCGCTGCTGGCGCTCCTCCTGCTCGCGGCGCAGGCGCTCCTGCTCGGCACGACGGAAGGCGTGCTGCTGCACGGTGCGGTGGTTGACCTCGGCGCGGGTGAGGCGCTGGTTAGCGGGTTCCGCGGAATAATACGCTCTGGGCGGATCGGCGCGGCGGCGATCCTGAAAGGACCGGGTGTCGCGCAGGGGCTCCGGGCGGCGCTGCGGACGGATGTTCGCATTTTGCGCGGAACGGCGCTGTGTTGCGGGGCTTTGCCGCGAGGGAAACAGCTCGGCGCGGTTGTCCGGCACACGGCGGGTGGACGGCTCCTGCACGGAGGAACGCGCGCTGCGGCGAACCGTCGCACCGCTGACGTAGTAGTCGTCCGCGTCCAATCCGGGATTGCGCTTGTAGACCGGCATGGCGTCGTCCTCCTTTTTTTAAACGTTTGATGCAGCCGCTTTGTTGCAAAGCGGGTTTTCAGGCTTCCGGGGAAATCTTTTCAAAGGCGCGCACCTTGGCGCTGTGGGAGCGGGGATTGATTTCGCACTCCTCTTCGGTCGGCAGCACGGGCTTGCGCGTCACCACGAAGCCCTGCGGCTTCTTGCCGCAGATGCACACCGGCGCTTTGGGCGGGCAGGTGCAGGGATATTGCAGATTGTGGAAGGTCTGCTTGACGATGCGATCCTCCAGCGAATGGAAGGTGATCACCACCAGCCGCCCGCCGGGTTTTAAGCACGAAACCGCGTCGCGCAGAGCGGGTTCCAGCAGGGAAAGCTCGGAATTGACCTCAATGCGAATGGCCTGGAAGGTGCGCCGCGCCGGATGGGACACCTTGCGCCGCTCGGCGGCCGGCACAGCGGCGTCAATGACGCGCACCAGATCCATCGTTGTATGCAAGGGGCGCGCCGCAACGATGAACTTTGCGATGCGCACAGCCCACTTTTCTTCTCCGTAGAGCGAGATGATGCGCGCCAGTTCCTTTTCGGAATAGGTGTTGAGCACGATTTCAGCGGTCAGCGGCGCGGTCTGATCCATGCGCATGTCCAGCGGCGCATCGGTGTGAAACGAAAACCCGCGCTCGGGGTTGTCCAGCTGATAGGACGAAACGCCCAGATCCATCAGCATGCCGTCCATCGAATCATAGCCCGCTTCGTGCAAAAGCGAAGCGATGTTCGCATAATTTCCGTGAAGCGGAACAAAGCGGTCGCCAAAAGACGCAAGGCGCTCCCCCGCCGCCCTCAGCGCCTCCCAGTCCCGGTCGATGCCCAGAACCTTTCCGCGCGTGCGCGACAGGATCTCCTGCGTGTGCCCGCCGCCGCCCAGCGTGCCGTCCACGAACACGCCGTCGGGATGCCGTTCCAGCCCCAGCAGCTCCATGCAGGGCTCCAGCATGACGGGAATATGTTTGAATTCCATTTATGTCTCCTCAATAAAGCGGAAGAAATCGTCGCGATTCCAAACCTCGACGTGGCGGCCTGCGCCGGAGATGACCACGTCCTTTTCCAGTTTGGCGTAGGCCCGCAGCGTGGTGGGGACAAGCAATCGCCCCTGGCGGTCCATCTCGTTATCGTCCACCGAGGTCGCCAACAGCTTTCTCATGCGGTTGTAGGCTTCCTCATCGTTTTCATCTATTTTTTCGAATTTTTCGTAAACGGCGTTCCACTCGGTGAGGGAATACAGCTCGATGCAGCCGCCCTTGCCGCGCATCATGGCGATGGTCTTGCCCAGCTGGTCGCGGAATTTGGAAGGGATGGTGATGCGGCCCTTGGGGTCGAGACTGTGTTCATAATAACCGGAATAGCGATCGGCCACAGGGTTCATCCTCCTTCCACAGAGCGGCAAAGCGCCGCTTAAATTGAGGGTGCGCTTGCCACGATCTGCCACATCGCACCACTTGAAGGTATATATTCTCCACTTCGACCGTTTTTCCTGCGTGATTTTTCAATCGTCCAAAATTTTTTTGTGAAAAATAAACAGAAAAACCGGTCTGCAATTTCCTACGAAATTGCAGACCGGTCAAGGCTTTTTGATGAAGCTTTTACACCTCTGTCAGCTCCAGCAGGCGGAAACCCAGCCCGTCGCAGGAGGTGCAGGCGTATTTTACACCGTTTTTCTCGCCGTTGAAGGCGGTGCGCAGCCCTTCGCCGTGCAGATGGCCGTAAACACAGGTATTCACGCCGTATTTTTCGAGCAGTTCGGTAAAGCCGCTGCCCTCTTTTCTGTCCCCAAAGGGAGGAAAGTGGAGCATCGCCACGATGGGCCGCCCCTGCGAGAGCTTCTGTGCGCTCTGAAGGGAGAACTCCAGCCGCATCAGTTCGCGGCGGTAGATCTTCAGCTCCTGCGCATTGGTCGAATTTTCCGGCACGACCGTCCAGCCGCGCGACCCGGCAAAGACGGCGCCATCGATCGCCAGCGCGTCGTTTTGCAGCGCGTAATTGCCCGCCGGCAGCAGTCCGCGCACCCTGGTGATGGACGACCACCAGTAATCGTGGTTGCCGCGCAGCAGGATCTTCCGCCCCGGCAAAGTGCAGATGGCTGCAAGATCGGGCGCGGCCTCCTCCAGCGTCATCGCCCAGGAAAGGTCGCCGGGCAGCAGCACCACATCCTCTTCGGTCACGCGCGCGCGCCAATCGGCGCAGATTTTATCGAAGTGTCCTTCCCAATGCGCACCGAAAATATCCATCGGCTTGAGCTGCCCGCCGGGCAGGTGCAGATCGCCGATTGCAAAGATGCGCATGCGTCAGAACTCCTTTACGATTAATCTTTCTTTTCGCCGTCCGGGTCTTCCTCCCCGTCCTCTTCTTCCCCTTCCTCGACATCGTCGTCCATGCCGAGTTCCTTGTGGATTTCGCTGTATTCAGTGGAAGGAATGTCTTCATCCACGTCGATATCGATCTCTTCCAGATCGCTCGTGGCGTCCAGCGCGGTCACATCGCCCTCTTCGGAGACGACGTTCTCCTCTCCCTCATTGGCTTTTTCGCCCTCCTGACGGGTGAGCTCCTTCAGGCAGGCCGCGCACAGCTCTTCGCCGGGCACAACGGGGTTTTCGCCGCACGCGGAGCAGAGCTCAATTTCGTCGTGCTCATCCTCTCCGCGCATCTCGCGCTTGCAGACGGAGCAGTAGCGCTCCGTGTCAGGCATATAGTTCAGTTCGCAGCGCGGGCACTTGATGTAACCCATTTCGATTCCTCCAGATCCTTTTTTCCATTCATTCAGGCATAAATTGCGGCAGCGTTCTATGATTTTGAGCGCTGAAAAAGCCGTTTTCCCGGCCAATTTTGAATGCTTCGCCGGTCCATGCCCGTTTTTCGGAGAACATTATATAACGATCCGCTGCCATATGCAAGGCAAAGTACGCCGTTTTTAGGAATATTTGCATTCTTAACATTCCCCTCCCGGGCAATTCTGAAGGCCCTTCCGCTTTTCTCCCCTGTGATTCAATTCGATTATACAATTTGTCTTCTGGAATTAACAAAGAAATAATTGACGACATCCCCCCCTCGTGCTATATTATGTATAGACAGGTTATCTTCTTTAGATTCATATCTGAAAACTGACACATTTCAGGCCTATTTCAGCTGTATCATCAGCGCATTTCCCTACGCCTATCCAAAGATACCTGTACTGGATGCCGCGGTCAATTGCTATGATTGACCGCATTTTTTATATTTATTCAGAAACGAACGGAAGAGGTGCAGAATGTATCAGGCTTTGCTTTGGAAACAGCCGCTGGAAATCGAAACGACGGAAGGGCTCTTCTCTCCGCGCGGCGCAGACACGGGAACGCTTTCCATGGTTTCCGCCGTGGAACTCGAATCCGGGCAGAAGCTGCTCGATCTCGGCTGCGGCGCGGGGCTGGTGGGCATTGCGGCGGCGAAAGTGCTGGGCGAAGAAAATGTCTGGATGACGGACGTCGATCCGGCGGCGGTTCGCTGCGCAGCTGAAAACGCCAAGCGCAACGGCGTTGAAAACGTGCATCTCTGCTGCGGCGACGCGCTGGACGCGGTGGATGCCTCCGGCTTTGACTGGATCCTCTCCAACCCGCCTTACCACGCGGATTTTTCGGTTGCGAAGAAGTTCATTGAAAAGGGCTTCAATCGGCTGAAGATCGGCGGTAAACTGGTGATGGTGGTCAAGCGTGAGCTTTGGTACCGCAACAAACTCACCGCCATCTTCGGCGGGGTGCGGATGCAGGAGATCGGCGGCTACTTCGTTTTCACCGCCGAAAAGCGCAGCGAACGCTACGCACCGCCGAAGCCCAAAGCACCCAAGACCCCGCCCAGCGCCTCCAAAAAGAAGCGCCGCGCCTGACCGATAAGCGGACTTTCTTCCTTATATAATATCTGATATGCAATAAGGAAAGCGCCGGTTCCGTTTTTCCGCATCGCTCCTCATGCAGCATCTGCTCATAAAAAAACTGCCCATCAACAAGTTCATAAACAGGCAGGCCGCCTGCGGAAGGAATTCCGTCAAGCGGCCTGCTTTCTCTTTCATTTTCATTCAAACATCGGCTGCTTTTCTCCCCCCTGCCTTTTCAATCAATATAGCATTTCTCTTCTAATTCACTGTAGCCTCGAAATCCCGCTTATGATATAATCTTTTCAGCGTATTGAGATATTCTTGTTCCGACAAAATTCTGCGGAAGGAGTTTCCGTTTCATGCAGAAAAGCAAGCAGCGCCTAAATGTACGATACATTTCGGAGCGCGTTCAGGAAAAGCTTCGGTACATCTCTTCCTGCCCGATCACGGCGGTGGTCGCGCCGATGGGCTACGGCAAAACCACGGCGGTAAACTGGTATCTGGAAGGGCGTGTGCGCACAGAAAACGCCGCTGTGCTGCGCATCAGCATCTATTCCGACAGCCTGGCGGTATTCTGGAAGCGCGTGCAGAACGCCTTCTCGTTTGCGGGGCTGCCGCTTCTTGCGGAATACGACTGCCCAACGGATAAGGGCACGGCGGCGCTGGTGGTGGACGAGCTCTGCCGGGAACTGGCCGGTGAAAAGCCGACCTACATCTTTTTAGACGATTTTCATCTCCTGCGGGATGGACGCGCCGCCGCCTTCCTGTGTACGCTGGCCATGGCGCTGCCGGACAACGTTCATCTGGTTGTGGCCAGCCGCGACCGCTTTTTAGACGGCGCGCAGATCGTGCGGCTGGGCGGGCGGCTGCACCGCATCGGCGCGGATCAGCTGCGGCTGAACCACACGGAGCTTTCCATCTACGCGCGCAAATGCGGCGTGGCGCTGACCGACCGGCAGATGGATGCGCTGCTGCGCTCGAGCGAGGGCTGGTTTTCCGCCATCTATCTGAGCCTTTGCTCCTTTGCGGAGCGCGGCGTGCTCTCGGATGAAAATTCCGACATCTATCAGATGTTTACCTCCGCGCTGATCGATCCGCTTGCAGAAGACGAGCAGGAATTCCTCGCCATGATGAGCCTTGCGGACGAGTTCACCGCCGAAATGGCGCGCCGCATCACGGGGCGGGACGACGTGGAAACAATGCTCACGGGCCTGACCGAGCAGAACGCCTTTGTCACCCGCCTGCCGGACAGCGGCGCCTATCGCTTCCACCACATGATGAAAACCTGCGCCGGGCGCGTGTTTTCCCGTCTGAGTTCGGAAACGCAGCGCAGAACCTACGACCGCTACGGCGCGTGGTACGAGCAGAGCGGGCAATACCTGCAAGCGCTTGCAGCCTATGAGCAGAGCGGCAACCCCGCCGGTTGGCTGTGCGTGGTGGCGGAGGACGTGGGCGTGCAGCTGGCCTCGGCCGACCCGGAGGATGTGCTGCGCGGCCTTGCGCACTGCCCGGACGAGGCGCTCAAAGCTCACCCCCGCGCGCTGCTGGTGCTGATGCGCCGCCTGTTTTCGTGGGGCAAATACGGGCAGATGCTGGCGCTGAAGGAGCTGCTGCTATGCGCCGCAGCGGGAAACAACGGCCTTTCGGACGAGGATCGCGGCAATCTGCGCGGCGAATGCGACCTCATCCTGAGCTTTCTTGCCTATAACGACATCGCGGGTATGAGCGCCCTGCACCGCAGCGCCTGCCGCCAGATGACGCGGCCCGCCGTCTCCATCCGCACCTACGGTTCCTTCACCTTCGGCTCCCCCTCCGTGCTGGAGATGTTCCACCGAGAAGCGGGCGCGCTGGATGAGGAAGTGCGGCAGATGAACGAATCCATGCCCTATTATTACCGCGTAACGCAGGAGCACGGGGCGGGTGCGGAGCTCGTGATGGAAGCCGAGGCCGCCTATCTGCGCGGCGATTTGCAAAAGGCGCGGCTGCTCGGTTCCCGCGCGCGGTATGTTGCGGAGGAGAAAAATCAGGCCTACATCGCCCAATGTGTGCGGCACCTTTTTCTGCGCTGCGCCCTGTTGCAGGAAGATGCACAGCCGCTGCCCGAATCCGCCGACGCACGCAGCGCGCTGCTTCACCGCCGCGATGCGATGCTGCTGCTCACCTTCGACAGCGCGACCGCCTATGCCTGCGCGCTGCTGGGGCTGCCCGAGCGCGTCCCCGCGCCCTTCCTCACCCATGAGCTGAATGGCGTCAACATCCTGAACCCCGCCAAGCCCATGATGCGGATGATTGAAAACCAGGTTTATCTCTCTCAAGGGGAATGGGAAAAGGTCGCGGAGCGGAGCGATTCGCTGCTGGAAATTTGCGGCAAAATGCACTATGCGCTGGTGGCGCTGCATCTGCACATTCAGGCGGCGGCCGCCTATGCGGCGCTGCGCAGCCGTGCGCAGGCGATGACCGAGCTGAATGCGGCGCTGAAGCTCGCCGCGCCGGACGGGATTGTGCTCCCCTTTGCGGAAAATTATCGCTGGATCCGCGATTTGCTGGACGGCGCGCAGGGCGATCCAGCGCTGCTGGCGCGCATTCGGGAGCTGGGCGCAGAAGCGGAAGCCCGCCGCCGGGCGCTGCTGGCGCGTCTTTCCCGTCCGAAGGCCGCGTCGGATCTGACCGACCGCGAGCTGGTCATCGCGCGCCTGGCGGCAAACCGCGCCACCAACCGCGAAATCGCCGCGCAGCTGTATCTGACCGAGGGCACGGTCAAGCAATACATCAATAAAATCTACGCCAAATTGCAGATCGAGGGCGACACGCGCACCAAGCGGCAGCACCTGGCGGCGCTGTTCCTGCCCGAAAAGGAAAAAAACTAACCATTGGTCAATGGTCAAAAGCAAACTCTCATCGTACAATGAAGGTGCGATGAGAGTTTTTTATTCATAAAAAGCGAGGGACTGCGGCATGCAAAGACGATACATCTCCTCGGTAACACCGCTGGACGGCCATGTTTTGCAGATTGATTACGTTTCGGGCAGCCGCGTGATGCTGGACATGACGCCGCTGCTGGAAAGCATCCGCTTCCGCCCGCTGAAACGGCCGGAGATCTGGGCTTCCGCCACGACCAACGGCATTTTTGTGCGCTTCCGCCAGGTCGAGCTGGCTCACGACGAAATACTGGAACTGCTTGAACGCCCGAATGCGAAAGGAGACTAAACTTCCATGAACACCGTAAAAAAACTTCTGAGCCTGCTGCTCGCGCTCTGCCTTTGCCTGAGCCTTTGCGCCTGCACGAAAGCCCCTGCCCAGGACGAAGAAGAGGAAGACCTGGCCGGTGCGGACTGGCGCACCTGGGGTCTGATTGCCGATTACGGCACCATCACGCAGGACGGCGCGAGCATGGATCTCGCCCTCACCGTCGAAGCGGATCAAGCGGTACTCTATCTCGATCAACCCGACATGGTGACCTTCGCCGAACTGCGCTATCCCGTGGCGATCGACGAGGCGGCGGACTGCTATTCCTCCATCGAATTTGTCGATCTGGACGAGGATGGTTATGACGATATTCGCCTGCTGTTCGACTCTGAGACCGACGGCGCGATCCTGCTGACCTACTTCTGGGACGGCGAGGACTATGTCTTTGACTACGACTATTCCAAGCTGCCCGGCCAGAGCGAGGACGACGAGGCGGAGGTCACGCCCGAACCCGCGGTCGAATCCGACGCGATGTATGCCGTGCAGCTCGATCAGCCCTTCTTTGAGGCGGCAGGGCTTTCCGTCAACGCCCTGATGGACGACGGAACCTATTACCTGCAAAACGGCGCGGCGAGCTTTACCGACGGCTACACCCGCTATTACCGCTCCGACGCGCAGTGGGAAGTGCGCAAGGATTCCGAAACCGACCTGGGCGACGGCACCCGGCAGATCGAATTCACCGCCATCTGCTATATTCCCGATGCGGACATCCCGAACTATTCCGGCGAATACTACCCCAGCTGCTCGATGGAGATGTTCGATTACTACACGGGTCTTTGGCTGGCGGATGCGCAGGTTTACGGCGACACGACGCACGGCGACAACACCTACTATTATTCAATCGAATACAACGGCACGCCCTACGACGTTCTGTACAGCTATTCCACGGACTGGATGCAGCAGGTGGGCGATTATTCCGCCATTCTGATGGTGAACTATCAGGTGGTGATCCCCAACGGCTACGACGGACTGATTTTTGCCGGCGTGCCCACAGCGGTGGACGGCGAGGCTCGTGACGAGCGCGGCTACGCCGTGGATCACTACGCGCTCCAGAACATATTGGAAGCGCCGGATTTTGAGCCCTACAACGCGCTGTTCTTCAACATCGACTGATTTTGCGGAGGAAAAACCATGTGCAAGCGCATCCTCGCCCTGCTGCTGGCGCTGACGCTGTGCGCAAGCCTTTCGGCCTGCGGCGGCAAGCAGGAGGAAGAAGCCCAGCCGGGCGGACATGAACTGGACGAATACTACGGCTGGTGGCAATACGACGACTATACCTCCGTCATCGCCTTTGCGGACGGAAACGCCTGGTCGATCTACGCGGGCGACGGCAGCCTTTCCTACACAGGGCTGTTTGAATTCGACGGCAGCGGCATCCGCGCACTGGACGAGCAGGGCGAAACCGCGCACTATTTCCTGCTGGACGAGACGGGTACGCTGCTCACGGACGACGACGGCGACACGCTCCGCCCCACGCAGGCGCCTTCGGCGGCGGAATCTCCTTTAGACGAAGAGGACGTCACGCTGGCGGATTACGTCGGCGTCTGGGAATACGACACGGCCTATGCCTGGCTGGCCATCGACGGCGACGGCAACTGGATGACCGTGGACGGCAACGGCGAAATAGCCGAAACCGGCACGGTGGAGGAAGCCAACGCGAACGGTCTGAGCCTGTATCTCCCTTCCGAGGAGGCTTACTGGACCTTTACGCGAATCAGCGCGACGGAAATCAGCGAGGATTCCTCCGGCGAATCGCTCTTTGCGGTGGACGAAATTGCCCTCCCCGGCGTGAAGACGACCGACGGCGAACCCGCCTTTGAAGCGGCGGGGCTGACGGATTTCTGCCCGGTGGACGGCGGCAGCTACCTGCTGCGCGACGGCCTTGCCTGTTTCCCGGAAGACGAATCGTGGTATGAGACCGGCGACGTTTACTGGGAGGTCGCGCTGCACAACGATTTCGTGCACGACGGCATCCGCGAGCTGGAATTCACCGCCATCTGCTACATTCCGCAGGAATCCCTGCCCGACGACGGCGGCAAGGGCTATTACAACACGCTGTTCTGCGAGTTGTATGACTATGATTCCGGCATGTGGCTGACCTCGGTTTCCGCAACCGGCGACAGCGGCCGGGATGAAAATCACTTTCTGCACACCATCGATTGGAACGGCAGCGAGGAAACCATCGAGTTCTTCTTTTCCAACGAATGGGGCGACGAAGGCGATTGGGGGCGCGTGCTCTATCGAAGCTACATCGCCTATGTGCCGGAGGACTACGACGGCCTGGTGGTGGGCGCGGCGGCAGCGCCGCTCGATACCGACGAGCTCCACGTCCGCAACCAACTGTTTGAAACCTCGCCCTACTGCGCCGTTTCGCAGATGGACAGCATCGATCCCTACACCAGCCTGTATTTCCGCCTGAGCTGATCAACAGAAAAGAGGAGAAAGATCACCATGACGTTCGGGGTTGCCTGCACGCTGTTCGGCGCATCGGCCATCGGGCTGTTTCTCTCGCTGCGCCTGGTTCACCGCCGCGCGCTGCGGCTGACGCTGGTCATACTTTGCGCCGTGCTTGCCGCGCTCTTCCTGCTCTACATCCTGCTGACCCTGCTGCTGGTCAGCGCCGTGCGGTAAACCATGTTTTTTCTTTTCCCCCAAAAATGACGCATCCCCCGCAGACGAAAATCTGCGGGGGATGTTTTACTTTAGGCGGTGTCATGAAGGCGTTCCGCCAGCGCCCTGCCCGGTTCAGCTTTGCGCCTTTTCTTCGGGGCAGAGGGCTTCCTTGAGGGTGCGCCAGCCGAGCACGGCGCACTTGACGCGCGCGGGCATGTGAGCGATATCGCGCAGCGCGGAGGCCTCCTCCAGGCTGTCGATCTCCTCCTCCGTGGCCTCGCCCTTGATCATCTTTAAGAAGGTTTCGCCCATCTTCAGGGCTTCCTCCTTCTTTTTGCCGAGAATCATGCCGAGCATGATGTCCGCCGAGGCCTGCGAAACGGCGCAGCCGTCACCCACAAATGCGCCGTCCGCAATCACATCGCCGTCGAGCTTGAGCTTGAGGAAGATGTCGTCGCCGCAGCTCGGGTTCACGCCCTCGAGCACGATGTCCGCATCCGCAAGGTCGTGCTTGAATTCGGGATGGATATTGTGCTCGGTCAGAATCTCGTTATAAAAGCTCCTATTTTCCATATCCCATACGCTCCCTCAGTGTTTTCAGGCTGTCGATGAGGCGGTCGGCCTCCTCCTCGGTGTTGTAGAAGGCGAAGCTCGCCCGCGCCGCAGACGAAAAGCCCAGGTGCTTGAGCAGCGGCTGCGCGCAGTGATGCCCCGCGCGGATGGCCACGCCGTCGGAGGCGAGGATCTCGCTGATGTCGTGCGGGTGCACGCCGTCCACGGTGAAGGTGACGATGCCCGTGTGCTCCGCAGGATCGTCAGAACCCAGAATATGGATGTGCTCCATCCGGCGCATGGCCTCCATCGCGCGGGTGGTCAAAGCCAGCTCCCGCTCGTGGATCTTGTCAAAGCCGATGCGCTGCACGCATTCCAGCGCCGCGTGCAGCCCCGCCGCGCCCGCCGCGTTGACAGTGCCTGCCTCGAACTTATGCGGCAGCTCCGCGTAGGTCGCGCCCTCGCGCGTAACGGATTCGATCATCTCGCCGCCGGTGAGGAAAGGCGGCATGGTCTCCAGCAGCGCCTTTTTGCCGTAGAGCACGCCGATGCCCATGGGGCCGTAGACCTTGTGGCCGGAGAAGGCGAAGAAATCCGCGTCCAGCGCCTGCACATCCACCGCCATATGCGGGGTGCTCTGCGCGCCGTCCACGACGATCACCGCGCCCTTTTTATGCGCCATCTCCGCGATTTCCCGCACGGGGTATTTGCGGCCCAGGACGTTGGAAACCTGCGCAATGGCGACGATCTTCGTCTTGTCGGTGAGGAGCTGCTCCACCTTTTTCAGGTCCAGCCGCCCGTCCGGCTCGCACTCCATGAACTTGAGCTGCGCGCCGGTCTGCTTACAGACCATCTGCCACGGCAGCAGATCGCTGTGGTGCTCCATGATGGACACCAGCACCTCGTCCCCCGCCTTGACGCGGCTCAGGCCGTAGCTGTACGCCACAAGGTTCAGGCTCTCGGTGGTGTTGCGGGTGAAGATGATCTCATCGGTGCTCTTGGCGCCGATGAACGCCCGCACCGCCTCGCGCGCGTCCTCATAGACCCCCGTGGCCTCCACGCTCAGCGGGTACAGGCCGCGCAGGGGATTGGCATTGTGCTTGCGGTAAAACTCTGCTTCCGCGTCGATGACGCACTGCGGACGCTGCGCCGTGGCCGCGTTATCGAGATAGGCGATGCTGACGTTGCCCAGCAGCGGAAAATCCTTTCTCAAAATGTTCGTCATCTTCCCAGCTCCTCGTCCAATAGATTCATGACGGCCCCTTCCGCCTCTTCATCGCCGATCAGGCGCGCCACGCGCTCGATCGAGGCCCTGGCCAGCAGCTTTTCCGCCACATCCCGACCGATGCCGCGGCTTTCAAAGTAAAACAGCGTTTCGTCGTCCAACTGGCCGATGCTCGCGCCGTGGTTGCCGACCACGTTTTCCTCCGCGCAAAGGATGAGCGGCACGGTGCGGTTGGTCACGTCGTCGCCCAGCATCAGCACGGTTTCCTTTTCGTTACCGACGGAATCGCTCGCGCCGCGCTTAAAGTCGATCGTGCCGCGAAAGATTTTGCTTGCCGCGTCCATCAGCGCGCCTGCGGCGTTGATCTCGCATTCGGTGCGCTTGCCGCGGTGGTTGACCACGAGGTTGATATCCACCTTCTGCTGCTTGCGGGCGAGATAACCGGTTTCGGCCTCAAAGCTTGCGCCGTCGCCGTTCAATTCGATCTTGCTGTCGCCGTAGACGTCGCCCTTGCCCGCCAGTACCTGATACAGCTCGATGCGGCCGCCTTCCTCGCATTCCCCCTCCACGGTGCTGACGAGACGAGAGCCTTCCTGCGTGTTCTGGATCTGCACCAGACGGATCGTCGCGTTGCGGCGCGCGGTCAGGTGCGTGCGCACGAGCAGGTTCTGCTCCGCGCCGAAGGTTTCGATGATCGTGACCGCGCTGTCGGGCTCGGCCGTCACGTCCACGTCCTTGCGGCTGTATTCGCCCTCGCCGCGGATTTCAAGCCGCAGCGGCTCGTTTTCCTTGCCCTGCACGCTGCGGACCACCGCGCCCAGGTCGAGTTCGTTTTCATTCTCCCAATCCAGCACCGTGCGGTTGACCCGGAGCCAGTTCCAGGTGGGCGCGGGCAAACGGTTCAGGATCATCTGTTTTTTCTCTGCCATGTGTTTTTCTCCTTTCCCGTTCGGGTCAGCCGATGCTGCCCTTCATCTCCAGCCGGATCAGGTTGTTCATCTCCACCGCGTATTCGACGGGCAGCTCCTTGGAGACGTTGTCCGCAAAGCCGCTGACGATCAGCGCACGGGCGTCCTCCTCGTTCATGCCGCGGCTCATCAGGTAGAAGATCGCGTCGTTGCTGATGCTGCCGATCTTGGCCTCATGGCCGATCGAAGCGTCGCGCGTGCGGATGTCCATGGCGGGGATGGTGTCGGAACGGGATTCGGAATCGAGCATCAGCGACTGGCAGGAGACCGAGGACTTTGCGCCCCCGGCGCCCTTTTCCACGACGATGGAGCTGCGGAAGGTGCTGATGCCGCCGCTTTTGCTGATGGAGCGGGTGTTCATAAAGGAGCTGGTATCCTTGCCGATGTGGACGACCTTTGCGCCGGTATCAAGGTTCTGCCCCGCGCCGGCAAAGGTCACGCCGGTGAACTCCATGCGGGAACGGTCGCCCTTGAGCACGCTCATCGGGTACAGGCAGCCGACATGGGAGCCGAAGGAACCGGACACCCACTCGATCACGCCGTCCTCCTCCACCAGGGCGCGCTTGGTGTTGAGATTATACATATTTTTCGACCAGTTTTCAATGGTGGAATAGCGGAGCTTGGCGCCCTTTTTGACATACAGCTCGACGCACCCCGCGTGCAGGTTGGCGACGTTGTATTTTGGTGCGGAACAGCCCTCGATAAAGTGCAGGCTCGCGCCCTCGTCCACAATGATGAGCGTGTGCTCAAACTGCCCCGCGCCCTTGGCGTTGAGGCGGAAATAGGACTGCAGCGGGATGGACACCTGCACGCCCTTGGGCACATAGACGAACGAGCCGCCCGACCACACCGCGCCGTGCAGCGCCGCAAACTTGTGATCGCGGGGCGTGACCAGCTTCATGAAATACTTACGGACCATGTCGGCATATTCACCCTTCATGGCGCTCTCCATGTCGGTATAGACCACGCCCTGCTCCGCCACCTCCCGGCGGACGTTGTGATAGACCAGCTCGGAATCGTACTGCGCGCCCACGCCCGCCAACGATTTGCGCTCGGCCTGCGGGATGCCCAGGCGCTCAAAGGTATCCTTGATGTCCTGCGGCACGTTTTTCCAGTCGTTCTGCATCTTGGAGTTGGGACGGACGTAGGTCGCGATGTGCTCCATATCCAGCCCTTCCAGCGAGGGACCCCAATCCGGCGTTTTCATCTCGTTATAGATTTGCAGGGATTGCAGGCGGAACTGCTGCATCCAGACGGGATCGTTCTTCTCCTTGGAGAGCTTGTCGATGATCTCCGGCGTCAGGCCCGCCTCCATGCGGTAGGCGTCGTGCTCCTCGTCGCGGATGTCGTAGACGCTGCGGTCGATGTCCTCCACTCTCGTCTTTTCATTCATGCTGCTTCACCCGCCTTCTCACTGTGCCTTGATGCCGCCGAAGCCGTGCGCGTTGATCTCGTCGACCAGCTCCGCGCCGCCCTCGCGGACGATCACGCCGTTTTCCATGACGTGGGTCTTGTCCACATGCAGCGCCTCCAGAATGCGCGTGCTGTGGGTGATGATGAGAAGTGAGCCATGCACGCGCTCGCGGTAGAGCTGCACGCCCTGAGAAACCGTGCGCACCGCGTCCACATCCAGGCCGGAATCGGTCTCGTCCAGTATGGCCAGCTTCGGTTCCAGCATCAGCATCTGGAGAATTTCGGCCTTTTTCTTTTCGCCGCCGGAGAAACCGACGTTGAGGTCACGCTCGGCATAGGATTCATCCATGTTCAACAGCCTCATGGTTTCCGCCAGCTTCTTTTTGAAGTCCCAAAGGCGCAGGCGGCTGCCGGTTTTCTGCTCCAGTGCGGAGCGGATGAAGGCGCTCAGCGTCACGCCCGGCACCTCCAGCGGGTTCTGAAAGGAAAGGAAAATCCCCTTCCTGGCGCGCTCGTTGACGGGCAGGTTCGTGATGTCCTCGCCGTCGAAGACGATGCTGCCCTCCGTCACCTCATAGGCGGGGTTGCCGGTCACGGCATAGCCCAGCGTAGACTTGCCGGTGCCGTTCGGCCCCATCAGCACATGGGTTTCATCTTTACCAATACTCAAATTCACGCCGTGGAGAATTTCCTTCTCCTCCACGCGAACGTGAAGATCCTTGACCTGCAAAAGCTCTTTTTTCATGTTGTGCCTTCCTCTTTTCCTCGCATCCTTGCGGAAGAATTCCTACCTTTTCGGTAGAGATTATACTCGTCAATTCCTACTAAGTCAATAGGAATTGCAAAAGATAACATTTCCGTTTCTTACGCAAAAAGGGACCGGCGCTTGCCGATCCCTTTTCTTTCTATTTTTCATGCTTATTTTTCTCGTCAAACAGGGCGTAAACCCCGTTGCGGTCCTCGCTTTTATCATACCAGCGGCAATATTTATGCCACAGCCGCCCCACCGCAAACTGCGACACAATCAGCCAGACCGGATAGAACGGCACGATGAAAAACGCCGTCTCAAACAGAATGACCGTCTCCTTGGCGGAAGCATATCCGTTGGGCACGGCCTCGGACGGAATCAAAATCAGCTCGAGCAGCACCACCGCAGCCAGCAGAATCACCGGCGCAATCTGAAACCGGAAGAGCCTGCGGTAAGCGCGGTACAGCTTGTCAAACTGCGCTTTGTTCAGCACGCGCCGGGCAAATTCGAGCCTTTGGTTTGTCGGCATTTTTCCACTCCTTTTGAGCAATAGAAAAGTCCATCGCAACGCTGAAACATTGCGATGGACTTATGGCGGAGAAGCCGGGATTTGAACCCGGGCGCCGGTAACCCGACCTACTCCCTTAGCAGGGGAGCCCCTTCGGCCTCTTGGGTACTTCTCCATGAGCCCTACCATCAGAAAAAAAGTGGCGGAGAGAGAGGGATTCGAACCCCCGGTGCCTTGCGACATCACTGGTTTTCAAGACCAGCTCCATAAACCACTCGAACATCTCTCCGCGTGTAGGAAATTGGTCTGTCCCTCGCCGCAACCTGCGACTTAGTAAGTATAACAAGTCCCCAAACAAAAGTCAATCCCCTTTTGCCAGGATCAAGAACATCTTTTTATCTCGGCGAAAATTCCGGAAAGGCCGCCGCAAAGCAACCCCAGCTCCGCCCGCTGCACGAAAAACAGCGCAATTTCCATAAAAGACGGAAAATGCGCTGTTTCTGACATGGTATTTGCAGGCGTCAATCGCGGGACAGGATCAGGGTTTCAACGAGCTTGGCCGCGGCGGTGAGGTCGGCCGCCGAGCTGTATTCCCCGCAGGAATGGCAGTTGTTCATGCCACAGGCCACCACGACGCCGCGCACGCCGTGATGGAAGAAGTGGTTGTTGTCGCTGCCGCCGTAGGTGCTGACCAGCTCCGGCTCCACGCCGAGGGTCTTGCAGGCGGCTTCAAACCGTCGCACGACGGGCTCGTTTTTATCCACCAGATACGCGCGGCAGAGCGCTTTGTCTTCAAAGTCCACCGCCGCACCGAGCTGCTCCGCGCCCCGCTCGATGGCCTTGCGCACGACGGCCAGCTGTGCGCGGGCGCTTGCATCGTCAAAGGAGCGCACCTCGCCGGTGACGACGCAGGTTTCGGGCACGACGTTATCGGCGCTGCCGCCGGAGATCGTGCCGACGTTGACGGTGGTATCGCCCACCCGGCCGCACCGGATTTTGCTCACCGCGCAGGCTGCGGCCTGAATGGCGTGGATGCCGTTTTCCGGCGAGAAGGCGGCGTGTGCCGCGCGGCCATGGAAGGTCGCTTTATAGGAAAGAATGGTGGGGGCCTGCACCGCCGCGCCGCCAATGCGCCCGGTCAGGTCGAAAATATAGGCTTCTTTCGAGCGCAGGGATGCAAAATCATAGCGCTGAATGCCCGCGCAGTAGGTCTCCTCCGCCGCGTCGAACAGCACCTCGATGGGGCGGTGCTTTGCGCCGGATTCCTTCACCGAGCGCAGCGCCTCCAAAATGGCGGCCACGCCGGATAGGCAGTCCGCGCCGAGCACGGTCGTGCCGTCGGAGGTGATGGTTCCGTCCTCGCGGAACACGGCGCGCTTGCCGCAGGCGGGCTCCACGGAATCCATGTGCGCGGAGAGCAGCAGCGGCTCCATCCCCTCCTCGCCCTCAAAATAGGCATAGAGATTGCCCGCGTTGCCGCCGATCTTCGCGGCGGTATCGTCCTCGCGCGGCTCCGCGCCGAGGGCACGCAGCTCTTCCTTCAGCCGGGCGCACATCTCCGCCTCGTGCAGGGAAGGATTATCAATCGAAACCAGTCCGGCAAAGAGATCCATCAGACGTTTTTGCTGAATCATATGGCCTTTCGCCCCTTTCGGATTCATTCGGGAGCATTATACAAACGCGCACAGCGGATGTCAAGCGTTGACGGCGGCGCGCGCGGTATGCTAAACTTTTGGATGAGATCCAACCGCAAGGAGGAGAAAGACCATGACGCTGCAGCAGCTCCATTATGTCCTCGTCATCGCGGAGGCGGGCTCGCTCAACCGCGCCGCCGAGCAGCTGTATCTTTCGCAGCCCTCGCTCACCAGCGCGGTGCGGGAGCTGGAAAAGGAGCTGGGCATCGTGCTGTTCAACCGCTCCGGCCGCGGCGTGACCCCAACGCAGGACGGCGCGGAATTCCTGCTCTATGCCCGTCAGCTCTACCATCAATACGAAAGCCTGATGGATAAATACAGCGGCGGAAAAAACATCAAGCGCAAGTTCGGCGTGTCCACGCAGCACTATTCCTTCGCCGTCAAGGCGTTTGTGGAGCTGGTGAAGCGCTTTGATACCTCGCAGTACGAATTTGCGATCCGCGAGACCAAGACGCGCGACGTGATCTCCGACGTGGCGACGCTCAAAAGCGAGATCGGCATTCTTTACCTTTCAGATTTCAACCGCGCGGTGCTGATGAAGCTGCTGCGCGCCAACCGGCTGGAATTTCATCACCTGATCGACTGCCGCGCCTACGTCTACCTCTGGACGGGGCATCCGCTGGCGGGCAAGGCCTCCGTCACGTTTGACGAATTGCGCGAATATCCCTGCCTTTCCTTTGAGCAGGGCGATGCAAGCTCCTTCTATTTTGCGGAGGAAATCCTCAGCACCAACGAATACACCCGCACCATCAAGGCCAACGACCGCGCCACGATGCTGAACCTGATGATCGGCCTGAACGGCTACACCCTCTGTTCCGGCATCATCTGCGAAGAGCTCAACGGCGACGACTATGTGGCGGTACCCTTCTGCGCTGATTCCGTGGACGGCGCGAGCAGCATGGACATCGGCTACATCGTCCGGCAGGATATGCTGATTTCTGACATTGGCAAACAATATATCTGCGAACTGCAAACCTATCTCCGTCACGCCGCGCGCAGCGGGAAATAAGTCCAAAAAGAGCGATTGACCCATCCGGAAAATCCTTCCGGATGGGATTTTTTATGTCTGCGCATCAGTTATAGATTCAATCTATATTTCAGTATATTGTTTGCGTATTGGACGAAAACCTACCGTGGTGCTAGACTATGCTCACGTTAAAGAGAGGAGGGTGCAAGGGTGATCGAGCTTGAACAGATCAGCAAGACCTTTGCAGACGCCGGGCGAGAGGTTCACGCGGTCAATAACGTGAGCCTGACGATTCGCAACGGCGATGTATTCGGCATCATCGGTTTCTCCGGCGCGGGAAAATCCACGCTGGTGCGATGTATCAACCTGCTCGAGCGGCCGACAGAGGGTTCGGTCCGCATCGACGGGAAGGAGCTGACGCGAATGCCGGCCAAGGAGCTGCGTCAGGCGCGCAGGAAGATCGGCATGATCTTCCAGCACTTCAACCTGATGCCCTCCCGAACGATTTTCGGCAACGTGGCCTATCCCTTGAAGGGCAGCGGCCTTCGCAAAGACCAGATCGCGGAAAAAGTGAGAAAGCTGCTCGATCTGGTGGGCATTGCGGATAAGGAAAACGCCTATCCCTCCCAGCTTTCCGGCGGACAGAAGCAGCGCGCCGCCATCGCCCGAGCGCTGGCGAACGACCCCGACATTCTGCTGTGCGACGAGGCGACGAGCGCGCTCGACCCGCAGACCACCAAGTCGATCTTAAAACTGCTGGAAAGGCTCAACCGCGAACTGGGCATTACGCTGGTGGTCATCACGCACGAGATGGCGGTGGTCAAGGAGATCTGCAACCGCGTGGCGGTGATGGATCACGGCCGCGTGGTGGAAGAGGGCGAGGTCTTCAGCGTGTTCGCCTCCCCGAAGGAGGAACTGACGCGCAGCTTCATCAAGACCACCTCGAATTTGCAGAAGATCGAGGACCTCATTGCAGCGAAATCCCCCGTGGTGGCGCTCAAGCCCGGCGAGCGGATCGTGCGGCTCTCCTATGTGGAGCGCAACGCCTCCGAGCCGCTGATCTCGACCATGACGAAAAAATACGGTGTGATCCTCAACATCATCTTTGCCGATATTGAAATCGTGCAGAACGCGCCCATCGGCGGTACGGTGGGCATTCTCTCCGGCCCGCAGGACAAGATGGACGAGGCGCTGGAGGATCTGAGAAGCAAGAACGTCGGAGTGGAGGTGATCCTGGATGCAGGAGATTCTGAATCGGTATCTGCCTAACGTCATGGAGCGCCTGCCGGCGTTCGGCAAGGCGATCGGCGATACGCTGATCATGGTGGCCTGGTCCGGATCCATCGCGTTCGTGCTGGGGCTGGTGCTGGGCGTGGTGCTGATTGTGACCCGTCCGGGCGGCATATTGGAAAACAAAGTGCTCTATCAGGTGCTGGACAAGGTAATCAACTTCTTCCGCTCGATCCCTTTCATCATCCTGCTGACGTGGGTGATCCCGCTCTCCCGCGCGATCATGGGAACCGCGATTGATGTTCCCGGCGCAATCGTGCCGCTGGTGCTGGGCACGGTGCCCTTCTTCTCCCGCCAGGTGGAAAGCGCGCTGGCGGAGACCGATAAGGGTCTGGTCGAAGCAGCGCTTTCGATGGGTTCCAGCCCGATGGAGATCATCTTCCGCGTGTATCTTCGCGAAGGCGTTGCCGCCATCGCGCGAGCCACCACCATCACCGCCATCTCCCTGGTCGGCCTGACCGCCATGGCGGGCGCGGTCGGCTCCGGCGGCCTGGGTGATTTCGCCATCCGCTACGGCCACGACCGCGGCATGACGGATGTGACGTGGGTGACGGTGATCGTGGTGTTCATCCTGGTGAGCATCCTGCAGCTCTTCGGCAACCTCGTGGTCAAGAAGAACAGGCACTAAGGCTTTCCGCTTTACGATAAGGAGCATGATTTTTATGAATATTCAGAAGCGAAAAATCGTCATCATCGGCGCAGGACACGTCGGTTCCCACGCGGGCTACGCGCTGATCTCGCAGGGTCTTGCGGAGGAGATCGTCTACATCGACGTGGACGAAAAGAAGGCCGTCGCGCAGGCGCTCGATCTATATGACTCCACGGTTTATCTCCCCCGGCGCGCCATCGTTCGCGCCGGAGATTATTCCGACGCCAAGGACGCGCTGCTGCTCATCGTCGCCGCCGGTCCCCTGCCCGACATAAGCAAGGGCCAGACCCGCATGGACACGCTGCGCCAGACCATCGAAATCGTCAAGGAAATCGCCAAGAACATCAAATCCTCCGGCTTTGACGGCATCATCCTCAACATCTCCAACCCCGCGGACGTGGTGACGCACTATTTGCAGCACGCGCTCTCCTGGGACCCCAAGCGCATCCTCTCCACCAGCACCACGCTGGACTCCGCCAGACTCCGCCGCGCCATTGCGGAAGAGATCGGCATCGACCAGAAGTCGATTCAGGCCTACGCGCTGGGCGAACACGGCGAAAGCCAGATGGTTCCCTGGTCCGCCGTCACCATCGCAGGCAAGCCGCTCTCCCAGCTGCGGGAGGAATATCCCGATACCTACGGCAAGCTCGACCTCCCCGCCATCGCGGCGGCCGGCAAGGCAGGCGGCTGGATCATACTGGGCGGCAAGGGCTCCACGGAGTTCGGCATCGGCGCGGCGATTGCGGAAGTGACCCGCGCGCTGTTCGGCGATGAGCACCGCATCCTGCCGGTGTCGGTGCTGCTGGACGGACAGTACGGCCAGCACAACGTCTATGCCAGCGTGCCCGCCGTGCTGGGCGCGGACGGTGTGGAACAGATCATCGAGCTCAACCTCACGCCCGAAGAACAGGCGCAGTTCGACGCCTCCTGCAAGACGATGCAGGAAAACTTCGACCTCGCGCTGACGCTGTAAAAACATCCCGACAACAACTTATCTAATGTGAAATAGGAGGAAATCCCCCCATGAAGCTCAAGAGAATTTTCGCCCTGCTACTGGCCTTTGCCGCCCTAGCCCTGTCGCTGACCGCCTGCTCTCCCGCCAAGACCGAAGCCGGTACCGCCAGCGTCAAGCTCGGCGTGGTCGGCGGCATCTACGAGGACCTCTGGAAGCCCGCGCAGGAAGCGCTGAAGGCCGAAGGCATCGACCTTCAGATCGTGCAGTTCTCCGACTATGTGACCCCGAACAACGCGCTCAACAGCGGCGATATTGACCTGAACGCCTTCCAGCATCAGATCTACCTGGACAACGAAATCGCGCAGTACAACTACGAAATCGAAACCGTCGGCTACACCTTCATCATCCCGCTGAACCTCTATTCCCACAAGGTTTCCTCCGTGGACGAGATTCAGGACGGCGATACCGTCGCCATCCCCGACGATGTGACCAACGGCGGCCGTGCGCTGAAGGTGCTGGCGGCTTCCGGCCTGATCGCCCTGAAGGCCGACGCGGGCTTCAATCCCACGCTGGACGATATCGAAACCTACAACAAGCAGATCACCATCAAGGAGCTCAAGGCCAACACCATCCCCTCCGTGCTCGACGACGTGACCGCGGGCATCGTCAACGGCAACTACGCGCTGGACTTCGGCCTTAAGACCGATGAAGCGATCTATAAGGACGATGTGCTGGATGAAGCCAAGTATTGGAACCTGATCGCCGCCCGCACCGCGGACGTGAACGATCCCGCCAAGGCTGCGGTATACAAGAAGGTCATCGAAGCCTTCCAGAGCGACGCGACCGAGAAGGTGTTCAACGAAACCTTCGGCGGCTACTTCATCAAGGTCGGCTGGGATCAGGACCTGCTGGCCGGCAAGTAAGGCCCCCCTCCTCTGCCCCGCCGGAGCCTCCGGCGGGGATTTTTCCTACATTCAGAACGACAAAAAGGAGGCCGCTCCCCATGGATAGAAACGCACTGCGCGCCCTCATCCCGGATGAGACCCGGCTGCGCTTCGACGAGGACATCGCGCCGGAATACCTGAGCGATACGCTCGGCCGCCTGCGCGGCAAGGCATCGGCGTTGGTTTTCGTGCGCAGCACCGAAGAGGTCAGCGCCGTGATGAAATACGCCTATGCCCGCAACATCCCCGTCACGCCGCGCGGGGCGGGTACGAACCTCGTCGGCTCCACCGTGCCGCTGGACGGCGGCATCATCCTCGACCTTTCGCAGATGAACCGCGTGCTGGAGCTGGATGCGGACACCATGACCGTGACCGTGGAGCCGGGGCTGCTGCTCCAGGATCTGCAAGCATATGTCGAAGCGCGCGGGCTGTTCTATCCGCCCGATCCGGGCGAGAAGACCGCCTCCATCGGCGGCAACATCAGCACCAACGCGGGCGGCATGCGCGCCGTCAAATACGGCGTGACGCGGGACTACGTCCGGGGACTTACCGCGGTGCAGGCGGACGGCACGGTGCTCACCGTCGGCGGCAAGAACGTCAAGGACGCCAGCGGCCTGTCGCTCAAGAACCTGTTCATCGGCTCGGAGGGCACGCTCTGCGTCATCACCCGCTGCATCCTGCGCCTGATCCCCAAGCCCGAAACCAGCCTGAGCCTCCTGCTCCCCTACCGCGACCTCAAAAGCGGCATCCGCAGCGTGCTGACGATTCTGCGCGCAGGACTTAACCCCACCGCGCTGTAATTCATGGAGCGCAGCGTGGTCGAATGGGGCGAGCGCTATTCCGGCGTGACCTATCCCTGCAAGGGAGCCGGTTCCTACATCCTGGTGACGCTGGACGGGCACGAGGGCGAAGTGCAGGAAAACCTCAGGCGCATCGAAGCGCTGGCGGAGCAGAGCGGCGCCATGGACTGCATGGTGCTGGCCGACGCGCAGCAGGCCGCGGACATCTGGAAAGTGCGCGGCGCGCTGGTCAAGGCGGTGGAAGCGATCTCCGAGCAGGAACCGGTGGATATCGTGGTGCCGATCGACAAAACCGCGGATTTCATCACTTTCATAAACGATTTGCAGTTCAAGACCGGCATGCGCATGGTCAGCTTCGGCCACGCGGGCGACGGCAACGTGCACCTGTGCGTGGTGCGGGACGGCCGCGACGAGGAAACCTGGCAGCGCGAGATGCACGCAAACATGGATCTTGCCTACCGCAAGGCCTATGAGCTGGGCGGCGTGACCTCCGGCGAACACGGCATCGGGCTGACCAAACGGCGCTATTACCTGCGGGAAACGCCGAAGGAAAACCTTGCCGCGATGAACGCCATCAAGACCGCGCTCGATCCCAGGCACATACTCAACGACAAAAAGTCTTATCTATGGGGAGAAGAACATGAAGAAACTTTCTGATCGCACCAAGGGCTTTACCGATTCCGTCATCCGCCGCATGACGCGCGTTTCGCTGCAATACGGCGCGGTGAACCTCTCCCAGGGCTTCCCGGATTTCGAGCCGCCCAAGGAGATTCTCGACCGCCTGGCCGAGGTGGCGCACGAGGATTTCCATCAGTACGCCATCACCTGGGGCGCGCAGAACTTCCGCCAGGCGCTGGCCGAAAAGCAGAGCCGCCTGATGGGCCGCACCATCGACCCCAACGGAGAAATCGTCGTCACCTGCGGCAGCACCGAGGCGATGATGGCCGCGATGATGACGGTGGCCGACCCCGGCGACAAGGTGATCGTGTTCTCGCCCTTCTATGAAAACTACGGCGCGGATACCATCCTCTCCGGCGCGGAGCCGATCTACGTCCCGCTGCACCCGCCGGAATTCAACTTTGATCCCAACGAATTGGAGGACGCCTTCCGCCAGAACCCCAAGGCGCTGATCCTGTGCAACCCGTCCAACCCCTGCGGCAAGGTCTTTACCCGTCAGGAGCTGGAAACCATCGCGCAGCTGGCCGTCAAATACGATACCTATGTCATCACGGACGAAGTTTACGAGCACATCGTCTACGCGCCCAACGTGCACACCTATTTTGCCACGCTGCCCGGCATGTGGGAGCGCACCATCTCGTGCAGTTCGCTTTCCAAGACCTATTCCATCACCGGCTGGCGTTTGGGCTACATCATCGCCCCGCCGGAAATCATCGACGTGGCCAAAAAGGTGCACGATTTTCTGACCGTTGGCGCGGCTGCGCCGCTGCAGGAAGCCGCCGTCACCGGCCTGCGCTTCGGCCCGGAGTATTACAAATGGCTTCAGGACAAATACACCGGCAAGCGCGATCTGTTCCTGCAAGGTCTGCGCGACCTCAAAATCCCCCACACCGAGCCGCAGGGCGCGTATTATGTCATGCTCGACATTTCGGAATTCGGCTTTGATTCCGACCTGGAGTTCTGCGAGGTGCTGGCGCGCGATGTTGGCGTGGGCGCGGTGCCCGGCTCCAGCTTCTTCCGCGAACCGGTCAACCACCTGATCCGCCTGCACTTTGCCAAGAAGGACGACACCCTCACCGAGGCGCTCAACCGCCTGGCCGATCTGCGCAAAAAGATCCCCGCGCGAAAGTGAGCCCCTTCCCGCGCCCTATCTAAAGCAAAAAGAGCACGTCTTGGCGATGCGCTCTTTTTTGAATTCACTTTTTCCGGGAATTACTTGCGCTCCGGCTTGTATTCCTCGCCGAAGGTTTCGACGGTGACTTCTTCCATCACGGGGTACTTGGTGGGGCGATCCATATAGTCGGTTTCCAGATCCGCAATGTGATCCACCGCCTCGATGCCCTCAATCACCTTGCCGAAGGCGGCGTACTGGCCGTCCAGATACGGCGCGTCCGCGTGCATGATGAAGAACTGGGAGCCTGCGGAGTTGGGCATCTGCGTGCGCGCCATGGAGATCACGCCGCGGGTGTGCTTGAGGGGGTTGATCACGCCGTTGGCGCGGAACTCGCCCTTGATGGTGAAGCCGGGGCCGCCCATGCCGGTCGCATCCGGGTCGCCGCCCTGAATCATAAAGCCGGGAATGACGCGATGGAAGCCCAGGCCGTTGTAAAAGCCGTCCTGCACGAGCTTGACAAAGGACGCCACGGTGTTGGGCGCCGTTTCGGGATACAGCTCGATCTTCATCACATCGCCGTTTTTCATCTTAATGGTCACAATAGGATTCATGTCGATTTCCTCCCTTTTCAGGTACTGCGCCCATTATAGCAGATTCCCCGCAAAAAGGAAACCTCATGCGCTTCTGCGGCTGTGCCCTTACGGAAGGCGCGTTTTCCGTTCTGACCGTGCGGCGGATCAGTGATACTTCGGCAGCCAGGAGCCGTGGGTTTCGATCAGGTCGTCGCACATGGCCACGATGTCGTCGATGGACAGCTCGGAGGCGGTGTGCGGATCCATCATCGCGGCCTGATAGATGTAGTCCTTCTTGCCGGTCAGCGCAGCCTCAATGGTGAGGAGCTGTACGTTGATGTTGGTGCGGTTCATCGCGGCGCACTGCGGGGGCAGGTTGCCGACGTAGACGGGCTGCACGCCGGACTTATCGACCAGGCAGGGCACTTCGACCGCGGCCTCGGCGGGCAGGTTGGGGATCAGCCCGGTGTTGAGCACGTTGCCGCCGAACTTATAGGGCTGGTTGGTTTCCATCGCCTCCATGATGTGAGAGGCGTATTCCTTGGAGCGCTCGTGGGTCAGGTCGTGCTTTTCGACCAGATCCTTGCGCATCTGCGTCCATTTTTCGATCTGATTGACGCAGCGGCGGGGATATTCGTCCAGCGGGATGTTGAACCGCTCGATCAGCTCCGGATACTTGTCCTTAATGAAATAGGGCATGTATTCCGCGTTGTGCTCGGAAGATTCGGTGACGTAATAGCCAAAGCGCTTCATGATCTCATAGCGCACCATGTCGTTGTGCTTTTCGGTGCGGGCGGCGGCGCGCGCCTTGATTTCGGGATAGAGATCCTTGCCGTCGCGGCTGATCTCCAGCAGCCAGGCCTGATGGTTGATGCCGGCGATCTTCCACTGCACCTGCTCGTCATAGGGCATGCCCAAGCCTTCGAGCAGACCCTTGGCGCAGGTCTGCACGCTGTGGCACAGGCCGACGGTCTTGACGCCGGTGCCGCGCAGCATCGCGCCGGTGAGCATCGCCATGGGGTTGGTGTAGTTCAAAAACAGCGCGTCGGGGCAGACCTCTTCCATGTCGCGCGCAAAGTCGAACATCACGGGGATGGTGCGCAGCGCGCGGAAGATGCCGCCGATGCCCAGGGTATCGGCGATGGTCTGGCGCAGGCCGTATTTTTTCGGCACCTCAAAGTCGATGATGGTGCAGGGATCGTAGAGCCCCACCTGAATGGCGTTGACGACGTAATTCGCGCCGCGCAGCGCGTCCTTGCGATTCTCCACGCCCAGGTACGCTTCGACGCGCGCCTTGTTTCCGTTGTTGCGGTTGATGTTTTCCAGCATCATCTGGGAATCCTTCAGGCGCTGCGCGTCGATGTCGTAAAGCGCAATGGTGCTCTCGGCCAGCGCGGGGGTCATCATGGAATCGCCCAGCACGTTCTTGGCAAACACCGTGCTGCCCGCCCCCATAAAGGTAATCTTCGGCATTTTTCTGTTCCTCCTGTGAAAAGGTATTTTGTTGTCGTGTTGCTGATTTCAGGATAGCAGAAACCGATCCGCCGCGCCATGTAAAAATGACGGATAAAAAATGCAATTATGATGGATCAGCCGTGCGCCCCGCGTTGGACGATGCGCAGCACGCCCACGGTCATGTCGTCCTGCGGATGCCCTGCTGCGGCAGCGTCGGCCAGCAGCCTGCGCGCGGCGCTTTCGGGCGAGCGCACATCCATCATCAGGATTTCGCGGGTAAGCCACATTTCGTCCCCGCCCATCGCGTCGGCCACGCCGTCGGACAGCATCACCAGCACGTCGCCGTCCTGCAGCTGCATCTGCGTCACGCTCGGGCGCACCTTTTCCAAAATGCCCATGGGCAGCGCGTCGCCCGTGACGGACAGCACCCGCCGCCCGCGCCGGATATAGGAATCGGCCGCGCCGATCTTCATCGCGCGCAGCGTGCCGTGCGTCAAGTCGATCAGCGACAAATCCATGGTCGTGAAGCTCTCCTCCGGGTTTTTGTGCAGCAGCAGGTCGTTGACCCCCGTCAGCGCCGCCTCCGGCTCAAACCGCGCCAGCAGGAAATCCTCCATCAGATCCACCGCGGCACGGCTTTCGGCCTGCGCGCGCTCGCCGTGCCCCATGCCGTCCGCCAGCGCCATCATGTACTGCCCCTCCGGCAGCTGCACGGTGGTCAGCGTATCGCCGCAGGGCTGCCCGTCCGGCGTTCGGGAGGCAAAGCCCGCGCTGACCTCAAAGTTGCAGGCCTCCTCCAGCGTCAGTCGGCAGCTTCCCTCGCGGGGACAGACGCCCGTCGGCCGGATGCGCAGCGGCACACCCGCCGCACACGACACAACGCGCACCAGCCTTTTATCGCACAATCCGTCGCGTTGCCTGCACTGCCAGCAGATCTGCACCCGCTGCTTCTCCCCCACGCGCTGCGCCTGCACGCTCTCAACGCGGATGTGCGCCAGATCCAGCGCCTGCGCAATCTCGCGGGTCTTTTGCTCCTGTTCGCTCACCGTGACGGACAGATCGTTGGCCACGGCGTGCAGCGCGGAGCTGACGGCGGCATATTGTCCGCCCGCGCCTGCCAGCGTCCGCGCCATGCGGCCGTAGAGCGCGGCGTATTCCTGCACCTTGCCGCGCACCTCCACGCGCAGATCCTCGCGCGAGAGCACCGCCCCGGCCCGCACCTGCTCCTCCCGCCGCACGAAACGGCGCATCCGCTCCCAAACCTGCGGCCGAATCAGCAGGAAGGCAAGCCCTGCCGCCGCGCCCTCGATCGCCCGCTGCACCGTCAGGAACCGCGCGTCCATCGCACCCGCCAGCACAAGCGCCACCGGCAGCGCCGCAGCCGCACCCCAGCGCCCAAGTGGCGAAAACAGCCCCGGCAGCAGGCCGGACAGCGCCAGCCCCACGCATAGATACGGCTGCACGGGCTGGGTCACGCCGAGCATCAGCCCCGTCAGCGCACCCACCGCCGCACCGATCCCCACGCCGCCCAGATACCCCGCGCCGAGGTTGAGCAGCAGCAGCGCCGAAATCACCGGCGATACGCCGCAGATTTCCATGCTTCGGAAGCCCGTCAGCACGCCCGCGGCCAGCAGCGACAGGCTGATGATCTCCTCCGGGCTGAGCAGCTCGCGCCCGTTCAGCTTCACCCGCAGCGCCGCGGCATAGAGCCGCGCCAGCACCGCCGCCGTCACCGCGCCCACCGCGGCGGTGAGTTGATCCTGCATCGTCACGGCATAAAGCGCAGGCAGCGCATAGGACGTAATCCCCGCCGCAGCGACGCAGGTCAGATCGTTGGGCGTGAGGTTCAAGCACCGCAGAATCACCCACAAAAGCAGCAGCAGCGCGCACGCCAGCGCCGTGCCGGGGGAACCCGCCAACAGCGCCCCCACCGCGCAGCCCGCCGCGGCGTAGCCCACGGAGCGGCCGCACATCATCGCGCCCGCTAGCAGCGCCGGCGCGAAGGGCATCGCCCCGTCCGAAAGTTTCCCCTGTCCGGCAAAGAGACAGACCGCCAGCACCGGGATTCCCCGCCGCAGGCTGATCCCTGTCGGGCTTTCCAGCGCGCTTTGCCAATTTTCTTCTATTTTGACGCCGTCAAACAGCGGCTCCCGCTTCCCCGTGTTCATGCTCCACACCCGCATCGCGCGCTTTTTCGCAACCTCCGCCATGCGCCCGCCCTCCTTTTTTGCTCTGCAAATGAAATGGAAAATATGTATTTTCATGTTAACGGATGCAAATTGCGTTCCTTGTCGTTCGGCGGCAGAAACAAACGCCGCTTTTCGGCAGAATGCACGGCGCTTTTTCGCATATTGACATCGCACGCGATTTGGCGTATTGTTAATCTTGGGAAAAATTCCGGGTATGATTGACAAACCCGCACAAGCCGGAAAGGGGACGGCCGCATGAACGCTGCCATCGACATAAGCTCTGTGCGCCTGACCACAGCACGGCTGATCCTGCGCCCGTTCGAGCAAAAGGATCTCACCGATTTTAACGAATACGCCCGCGTGGACGGCGTAGGACAAATGGCGGGCTGGCTGCCGCACCAATCCATGGAGGAAAGCGCAGCCATTCTTTCGATGTTTATCGCAGAAAAAAAGACCTTTGCGCTGGAGCTTGCCGATGCGCACAAGGTCGTCGGGTCGCTGGGGATCGAGGAGCTTTCCTTCGAGCCGGACGCATCCTGCGCCGCGCTGCGCGGCCGGGAGATCGGCTATGTGCTCAGCCGCGACCATTGGGGGCGGGGGCTGATGCCGGAGGCGATGAAGGCCGCGATGGCCTACTGCTTTTACGGCGCGGGCTGCGATTATCTGACCATTGCGCACTTTGACTTCAATACGCAATCCCGCCGCGTGATTGAAAAATGCGGCTTTACCTATCTGCGGAACGGAGAAGTTTCCACGCCCGCGGGCAAATTTCATGCCCTTCTTTACGCCAAAATGCGCCCCTGACGCGCAAGTCTTATTTCACAGGAACGGAGCGTGACCCATGGCAGGTATTTTCAAGCTGACGTCGGGCGGCCTGATGGTCAATTATCGCTGTCAGGCCCGGTGCGGCCACTGCCTTTACCACTGCTCCCCCGACCGGGAGCCGGATACCATCTCCCCCGAACGCGCCGAGGAGGTCTTTTCCCGCGTCCGGGCGTTGGGAACGCCCTCGATGCACATCAGCGGCGGCGAGCCGTTCATCGACCCCGATGCGCTGCTGCGCGTGTTGGAAAGCGCGCGCCGCGCCAACATGCCCATTGATTATATTGAAACCAGCGCCTCCTGGGTGGAAGAAGAACAGCAGGCGCGGCTGATGCTGCAATCCGTCAAAGATCTGGGTGTAGACACGCTGGGCCTGTCCATCGCGCCGTACATCAACGAATATGTTCCGCTGGACAAATCTCTTCTTCTGGCGGAGCTTTGCCATGAAGCGGACCTCACGCCGCTGCTTTGGATCGACGAATTTCTGCCCGACATGACGGCGCTGCCCACCGACCGGACGCACAGCCGCAAAGAATACGAAGCGCTCTTCGGCAAGAACTACTGGGGGCAGCTGCGGCCGCGCTATGCGCTGAACATGGTCGGCCGCGCGCTGATCACGCATGAAAAGGATATGCCGGTTGTGCCGGTGACGCGCATTCCGCACATGAGCCGCTCCTGCGCGGAACTGGGCGGGCGCTCCCACTACCACATTGATTGCTACGGCAATTATATTCCGCCGGGATGCCCCGGTCTGGCGCTTCCGCTCGAAGCGCTGGGCAAAGAGCTGGATCCGGAGGAATTTCCCATCTACACGCGGCTTTCGCAGGATCCGCGCGCGCTGCTGGAATACTGCAAGGCGCGCGGCTTTATGCCCAAGGGCAGCTATTACAACCGCTGCCACCTCTGCCAGGACATGCGGCTCTTCCTCTATTGCCGGGAGCCCGGCGTCTACAAAGAGCTTGCGCCCGCGTCGTTTTACGAAGCCATTCTGCGGGAAACCGCGCCGAAGGGCGCGGAATAAACCGCTTTTCTATCAACTTTTTTCCAATCAGCGAATCCATCGGGAGGTAAGTTTATGAAGCTGGAAACCCTTGCCCTGCGCGGCGGCTACAAGCCCGGCAACGGCGACACCCACACCATGCCCATCTATCAATCCACGACCTACGAATACACCAGCGCCGACCACATGGCGCACCTGTTCGACCAGCCTACCGAAGGGCACATCTATTCCCGCATTTCCAACCCGACGGTCGGCTTTGTAGAAGAAAAGATCGCGGCGATGGAAGGCGGCGTGGGCGCGTTGATGACCACCTCCGGCCAGGCGGCCTCGCTCCTTTCCGTGCTGAACATCGCCAAAGCCGGCGATCACATTCTCTGCACCGCGGGCGTTTACGGCGGCACGGTGAACCTGTTCGGCGTGACGCTGAAGCGCTTCGGCATCGACTGCACCTTCGTCTCGCCCGACGCAACGGCGGAAGAGCTGGAAGCTGCCGTCCGTCCCAACACGCGCCTGGTGTTTTCCGAAACGCTGACCAACCCGACGCTGGTGGTCTGCGACATCGAAAAATACGCAAACTTCGCCCACAAGCACAACATCCCGCTCATCGTGGACAATACCTTTGCCACCCCGATGCTCTGCCGCCCGTTTGAGTTCGGCGCGGACATCGTGACGCACTCCACCACCAAATACATGGACGGCCACGCGGTGGTGGTCGGCGGCGTGATCGTGGACGGCGGCAAGTTCGACTGGACAAACGGCAACTTCCCGGAGTTCACCGAGCCCGACCCCACCTATCACGGCACGGTTTACGCCAACTACGGCGCGGCGGCCTACATCATCAAGTGCCGCATGCAGCTGATGCGCGATTTCGGCGTGCTGCCCAGCGCGCAGGACGCTTTCCTGCTCGATCTCGGTTTGCAGACCCTGCCGGTGCGCATGGCGCAGCACTGCAAAAACGCCCAGCGCGTTGCGGAATACCTCAAGGGTCTGGACAAGGTGGAGTTCGTCAACTACCCCGGCCTGCCCGGCGACAGCCAGCATGAAAAGGCGAAAAAGTACCTGCCCGGCGGCTGCTCCGGCGTCATCGCCTTCTCCATCCGCGGCCCGCGCGAGAACGCCGCGCGCTTCATGGATGCGCTGAAGATCGCCTCCACCGTCACCCACGTCGCAGACATCCGCACCCTGGCGCTCCAGCCCGCCAACACCACGCACCGCCAGCTCACCGACGAGCAGCTGCGCGCCGGCGGCATCACGCCCGGCCTGATCCGCTTCTCCGTGGGTCTGGAAAACATCGACGACATCCTGGCCGACATCGCTCAGGCGATGGAAAAGGTCTGATCTCCAAAAACGATCGGGAGCGAAACCCCTTTGATGCGGGTTCGCTCCTTTTTATGCAGGCAGGTGATTTGCTTTGATCTGCACGCTTTCCTCCGTCGAGCCTTACCGCGATTTCATCCGCAGTTTTTCAAATGATCCGGTATTTTCCGACCCCATGCTGGTAACCGAAGCACAGCGGCAAAAACATCTTTATGAAGTGCCCGCAGATCCCTGCGCCTGCCTGCTGGGCAGCTTTGCGGGCGAAACGCTGACCGGATTGTTCGTCTTTTTGATTCTGGAAAAGGACCGGTATGTACAGATGCTGGCCGGACTTACCCGCAGCCGCAAAGCCTGCGCCGAAGCGCTGGATTTCCTCACCTCGCGCTGCGCGGGCTATGGCGCGGACTTCGTGTTCAACCCGCGCAACGCCGTGCTGCGCGCCTTGCTGAAAGAGCGGGGCTGCATCATGGACCCGGAGCAGCTCCGCCTGCGTTGGACACGTGAAGTACCTGTGAGCGATCTTTCCGGCATTTTTCCGTTAGAAGAGCCGCATCGCGCCCGCTACTGCGCGCTGCACAGCCGCGGCGTTTACTGGACGGCGGAGCGCGTGCTGGCCGCGCCGGAACGGTTCCACGTGCTGCTGGCGCTCGACGGCGGCGAGGCAGTCGGCTATCTCGACCTGCACTGCGGCGAAACGGAGCATGAAATCTATGATCTGTTCGTTGCGGAAACTCACCGCCGCCGAGGCTATGGCAAAAAACTGCTCGCTCAGGCGGTGCAGATCAGTCGCTCGCATGGCCTGATCGCCGTGCTTGATGCGGATTCCTCCGCTGCGCTGGCGCTGTTTTCCGCGCAGGGCTTCGTTCCGGAACCGGACGGGGCAATGCAGACCGCGCGCTGGGAAATCCCGATGGCGCAGTGAAAACAAGCATCCCAAGCCTCCCCTTCGAGGGGAGGTGGCTCGGCGCAGCCGAGACGGAAGGGTGGGCGTCGGAGACGGGCAACCCCTCAGGCGCTGCGCGCCAGCTCCCCTTACACAGGGGAGCCAAAGAACTCTCTACAATGACCGCTCCCCACAATGATGTAACAAAAAGGGACCTGCCCAAGGCTTTGGGCAGGTCCCTTTCATTCGTTTGGCGTTATTTTTTCTCTTCGCCGGTGATACGGGTCCAGAAAAGGCCGGTGGCCATGTCACAGATGCGGCGCTTGTCTGCGGGGCTGACGACGACACCACCGACGGTGATGGTGTGGCCGCTCATGAACTCGGCCAGCTCGTAGGAATCCTTTTCCTTGTATTCCTTCGCCGTCAGGCGCTCTTCCGTGCGGCAGAGCAGATAGTCCACCGACACGCCGAAGTATTCCGACAGCTGCAGCAGCAGTTCCAGCGTGGGTTCGCGCAGGTTGCGCTCATAGGACCCGATGGCGCTTGAGGAAAGGTTATACAGCTCCCCCAGCTCCCTTTGCTGCATCCCGCGCTCCCGGCGCAGCTCACGCAGCCGATCCCCGAACGTACTGCCCGCCATACTTCCACCTCTAAACTGTGTATTCCTCCGCTCTGCGGAGTCGATTACGGGCTTTATTATAACACATTTCCCGCCGTATGGGAAATGGTTTTTCTGCCGGTTGTGGAAAAACCCGTCGTTTTTCAGTAAACATCCTCGTCAAGGTCGCTCGTTTCCAGCGTCCACGCGCCGTTTTGCTCCATCAGGCGGAAGCTCTGAGGCGCATCGTGTTCGGTTGCGAGAAAAATCAGCTTCTCCAACAGCCCGCCCCGCGCCCGCGCATCGGCAAGCGGCAGGCGCTGCCCGTCATAACGTCCTTCAACGATATAGAGATAGACGTCATCCTCCCCCACGCTGCCTGCGCCCGCAAAGCGCGTCGTTTTCCCCTCCGGCAGCATCTGCTGCGGCATGGTCATCGGCGGCAGCTCCCGACCGGGCAGGGTGAATCCGCCCATTTCATCCGGCGCCACGCCGATTTCGTTTTGATACACCCACGCTTCCATCACAAGGCAGCGGCTCATGACATTTTCTCCTTTTTCAAAGAAGGACTGTCCCGGAGGACAGCCCTTTTTGTTTTTGCCGTTTTTTACTTCAAATCCGCCGTCACTTTTTTAAGCAGCTCGGGGATTTCGAGATGCTGCGGGCAAACCTGCATGCAAGCGCCGCACTCCACGCACTGGGTCGGGGCCTTGCCCCCCTCCTCCAGTCGCTTGTAGTCGGCGTTGCCCTTTTCCAGCCCGCCGTAGAGCGAGGCGTTGTTCCACGCGGAGAAGGAGCCGGGGATGTCCACGCCCATGGGACAGGGCATGCAGTAGGCGCAGCCCGTGCAGCCCACCTTGATGCGGCTGTTGTACGCATCGCGCACCTTGTCGATCAGCTCCAGCTCTTCCTTGCTCATGCAGCCGGGCTCGACGGAATCGAAGATGCGCAGGTTGTCCTTGACCTGCTCGACGCTGGTCAGGCCGGAGAGCACGGTCGCCACCTGCGGATGGTTGCACAGCCAGCGGAACGCCCATTCCACAGGGCTGCGCTTGACGGGGAACGCATCGTAGAGCGCCTGCACGTTGTCCGGCGCCTTGGCCAGACGGCCGCCGAGAAGCCCCTCCATGACGACCACCGGGATGCCCTTGCTGCCCGCCAGCTCCAGGCCCTTCGTGCCCGCCTGGTTGTTGATGTCCATGAAGTTATACTGAATCTGGCACATATCCCAATCATAGTCGTTCAGTATGGTTTCAAAGGCTTTGTAATCGTCGTGGAAAGAGAAGCAGGCAAAGCGAATCTTGCCTTCCTTCTTCAGGCGGTCAAGGAACTGGCAGACGCCCAGCGCCTTGATCTTGGGCCAGCGCTCGGCGTTGAGCGCATGAACCAGATAAAAGTCGATGTGATCGGTCTGTAAGCGCGCCAGCTCCTCGTCAAAGAAGCGCTGCATATCCTCTTCCTTTTCGACCATCCAGGTAGGCAGCTTCGTGGCGATGGTGACGCGCTCGCGGTAGCCGTCCTGAAGCGCCTTGCCCAGGATCACCTCCGAGGTCTGATCGAGATAGACGTACGCCGTATCCATATAGGTCACGCCGCCGTCGATCGCGGTGCGGATGATGTTGATGGCGTTTTCCTCGTCCACCACCATCTTGCCGTCCACTTCCTTTTTGGGGAAGCGCATGCAGCCCAGGCCCATCGCGGAGCCCTGGATGCCCAGCTTGCCAAAGTTACGCATTTTCATACAAATCCACCCTCCGAACAAATTATTTTCTCGGTTTTATTTAGTATAACACACCCATCCCCCGCTTGCAAAGCCCCGCCCTCGGTGATACACTGAAATTACCGTAAAACTCGTTTTTTTCAGGAGGTTTCATGCTCAAAATCAAGCAAGCTCTCCTTTCAGACGCCTCCCTGCTGCTCGCCCTCTCCCGCCGCGCGCTGGACGCGGAATGCGCGGTCAATCCCCTCCTTTCCGTCCTGTGACGCGGCGCGCCGGAGCCGGATTTTTCCGGTTTGGACGCGCTGATCGCCTACGAGGACAGCCAGCCCGTGGGATTTCCCGCCTTCACGGGTGCGTTTGACGGCGCATTCGGCGACTGCAAAGGGGTTTATTCTCCCCTGCACGGCGGCTTTTTCGGCGGAAGCCGCCCGGAACGGACGCTGTCGGCACTGTTGGACGCTTCCCTCGCCCGCGCCGCTGCGCAGGGCGCGACGCAGATTCTGCTCACCCGCTATGCGCATGAGACGGAGATCCAGCGGGAGCTGGTGCTCAGCGGCTTCGGCGCGCGCTGCTGCGACCTGATTCGCCGCGTGAAAGTGCCCAAGGAACGCCCGCTGCCCTACGCCGTGCGCCGCGCGGAAAAGCATGAACTGCCCCGCATCGCCGCGCTGGAAAACGCGCTGAACCGGCACATGGGCGCATGCCCGGTGTATATGCCCAAACCTTTTTATACACCGAAGAGCGATCTGCGCGAAGTGGAAGAGGAACATCTTGCGGTCTATGCGGCCTTTGACGGGGACAAGCCGGTGGCGCATCTGGCCGTGCATCCGGGCGGGGAAACCTTTCTGGATCAAAACCCCGCCTCCCGGCACATCGGCGCAGCGTACTGCCGTCCGGAATACCGCGGCAATGGGCTGATCGACGCACTGCTGGACGCGGCGCAGCGGGATCTTGCCGCGCAGGGCGTGCCGCTGCTGGGCGTGGACTGCGAAACGCTCAACCCGCCCGCCTTCCGCTGCTGGAGCAAGCGCTTTGCGCCCTTTACCTATTCCTTCGTCCGCCGCCTGGACGAGCGCTGCGCCCTGCATAAAGACTGAAAACGCGCCTTGTTCCTTAACTTTATTTATTGTATAATCATACACAAACAAGTATGGCTAAGGAGGAACCTTTTGCTATGAAGCTTTTGAACAGAATCGCGGTGGTCACAGGTGCGGCCTCCGGCATCGGCGGACGCGCGGCAGTGCGTCTGGCGGGCGAAGGGGCGAAGCTCTTCCTGATGGACGTAAATCCGGACGGGCTGGAAGCCACCCGCAGTGAAATACTCGCCTCGGGCGGAGAGGCCGTCGCCTGTCCCTGCGATGTTTCCGACGAAGCCGCCGTCAAGGCGGCGGTTATGCAGGCCATGGACGCTTACGGCCGCATCGACATCCTGGTCAACGTCGCGGGCGTGCAGATCACCAAGCTGCTGGCCGACACGACCAAGGCGGATTACGACAAAATGATGGACATTAACCTGGGCGGCACGTTCCTGACGATGCACGAGATCCTGCCCATCATGAAAAAACAGGGCAGCGGCGCGATCGTCAACTGCGCGTCGGAGCTGGCGTTTGTGGGCTACCATGAATTGGCGGTCTACACCGCGACCAAGGGTGCGATGATCAGTCTGTCCCGCTCGGCGGCGCTGGAAGCCATTCCCTATGGTGTGCGCGTCAACTGTGTCTGCCCCGGCGCGACCAATACGCCCATCTTCTGGGAGGGCGAGACCGATCCTGCCAAGCGGCAGAAGCTGCTCGATCAGGTCAAAATTGAAAAGCCCATCGGCCGCCTGATCACTACGGACGAGGTGGCCAACGGCATCATCTTCCTCGCCAGCGACGACGCCAGCGGCGTGGTGGGCACGCAGCTCATCATCGACGGCGGATTCACGGCGCAGTAGATCTCTTCGCACCGACCCAGCTCTTCGAGCTGCGCCGGTGTTCCGCATGGCTTATTTTACGTGAAAGCCACACCGTGGCTTTCGCTCCAAAACGCTCATGCTCCAGGTTCGC